>CALFEM010000394.1 GCA_937950105.1 uncultured Alphaproteobacteria bacterium
TCTTCGCCGACATCCTCGCCGTGGTGCTCTTGAGCCTCGGCGGTCTTGCGCACTTCCGCCGCCGCGCCGGCCACGCCGCGAGCTTGCTGTTGATCGCGGTTGCCTTGCTCGCGTTCAGTGCTCCCGATGCGCTCGCGCAACGCGCCCCTGCGACACCGCCCGCCGCGAGCACAGGCAACGATCAGGTGGCACTGCAGGCGACCGGCAAGGTTACCTTCGGCTACGTGCTGACCGGCAACCCCGCCACCGACGACACCAGCAAGCAGGGCCTCTCCGGCCTCGGGCGCGTGCTCGGCGCGCGCACCGCCGTGACGCCCGGCGAACCGCTGCCGGTCGACATTCTGAACGACGAGATCGCCTTCTATCCCGTGCTCTACTGGCCGGTGCTGCCGGACGCCGATCCGCTACCCGAGCCGACACTCGCCAAGATCGACGCCTACATGAAGCAGGGCGGCATGATCGTGTTCGATACGCGCGACTACGGCAGCGGCGCCGGCGCGACGCTCGGTGGGCGCGACAGCGCCATCCAGCGCATCATCGGCCGCCTCGACATTCCACGCCTGGAACCCGTTCCCGAAGGTCACGTGCTGACCAAATCGTTCTATCTGCTGCGCACGTTCCCGGGCCGCTGGGACGGAGGCCAGCTCTGGGTCGAGGCGGACGCCGCCAATCACGGCGGCGATGACAGCGGCGGCCGTCAAGCGCGCCGCGCCGACGGCGTCACCTCGATCGTCATCACCTCGAACGATCTTGCCTCGGCCTGGGCGCTCGACGAGCGCGGCCGCCCGCTCTACCCCGTCGTCCCCGGTGGCGAGAACCAGCGCGAGATGGCATTCCGCACCGGCGTCAACCTCGTCATGCATGCGCTGACCGGCAACTACAAGGCCGATCAGGTCCACGTGCCGGCGCTGCTCGAACGGCTCGGCCAATGAGCGCGCGAGGAAGCGGATAGATGAACTGGTCGATCGATCTTGCACCCCTCGTACCGCCACCGATGCTGTGGGCGGCGGCGCTGGTAGCGCTCGTGCTCGTCGCCTTGCTCGTGTGGCGCCGTTCGCGCGGCTGGTGGCTGCGCGCCGCCGCCATCACCGCGCTCATCTGCGCACTCGCCAACCCGACGCTGCGCGAGGAGGAGCGCGAAAGCCTCGCCAACGTCGCCCTCGTGATGATCGACGAGAGCACCAGCCAGTCGCTCGCGGATCGCCCGGCGCAGGCAGCTGCTATCAAGGCCGACCTCGAAAAGAAGCTCGCCGGCATCAAGAATCTCGAAGTGAAATGGGTGCCCGCGGCGCGACCCGTCGACGGTGCCACCTCGGGGACACAGCTTTTCGCCGAGCTGAACCGCGCCCTTGCCGACACGCCGCCCGACCGCCTCGCCGGTGTCGTCTTCATCACCGACGGGCAGGTGCACGACATTCCGAAGTCCACCGCCGCGCTCGGCTTCGACGCACCGATCCACACGCTGCTGACCGGCAAGCCGGACGAGTTCGACCGCCGCATCGAAATCATCGAGGCACCGCGCTACGGCCTCGTCGGGCAATCGCGCCCGGTCGAACTCGCGGTGCGCGAGACGGGCCGCACGGGCCGCGCCGGCGAAGCCGTGATGCTGACCATCCGCCGCGAGGGCGTGCCCGACGAAACCGTGCAGACCTCGATCGGCCGACGCACCAAAATCGAGATGCCGTTCCCGCACGCGGGCCAGAACATCCTCGAAATCGAACTCGGCACCGCACCCGGCGAGTTGACGCCCGCCAACAACCGCGCCGTGATCGCGGCCGAAGGCGTGCGCGAGAACCTGCGCGTGCTGCTCGTCTCGGGAGAGCCGCACGCCGGCGAGCGGACGTGGCGCAACCTGCTCAAATCCGATGCGGCCGTCGATCTCGTCCACTTCACCATTCTGCGCCCGCCGGAGAAGCAGGACGGCACGCCGATCAACCAGCTGTCGCTGATCGCCTTCCCGACGCGCGAACTGTTCAGCGAGAAGATCCGCGACTTCGATCTCATCATCTTCGATCGCTATCAGCATCGCGGCATCCTGCAGCTCATCTACTACGACAACATCGCCCGCTACGTGGAGGAGCACGGCGGCGCGCTGCTGATCGCGGCAGGTGACGACTACGCGGGGAGCTATTCGCTGTCGCGCACGCCGCTGTCGCCGGTGCTGCCGGCGACGCCCACGGGGCGCGTGCTCGAACAGCCGTTCAAGGCGACCATCACCGACACGGGCAACAAGCATCCGGTCACGCGCGGCCTGCCGGGATCGAGCAACCAGGTCGCCGCCGCCGAGGGCAAGCCCGGAGCCGCCGATGCTTCGCCGACCTGGGGCCGCTGGTTCCGGCAGGTGGAAGTGCGTGCCCAGCGCGGCGAGGTGCTGATGAACGGCGCAGAGAACGCACCGCTGCTCGTGCTCGACCGCAAGGGCAAGGGTCGCGTCGCCCTGCTCACGTCCGATCAGGCGTGGCTGTGGGCGCGCGGCTACGACGGCGGCGGCCCGCACACCGATCTGCTGCGGCGCCTGTCGCACTGGCTGATGAAGGAGCCCGATCTCGAGGAAGAACGGCTGTTCGCCTCCGCCAAGGGGCTGAAGCTCACCATCGAACGACGCACCATGAAGGACGAGGTCGAGCCGGTCACCGTTCGCACGCCGCACGGCAAGACGTACGAGTTGCGGCTCGAGAAGACGGCACCGGGCGTGTTCCGGGCGACCGAGGACGTCAAGGTGCCCGGCCTCTACAAGATGACCCAGGGCGAACTGTCGGCGATCGCGCACGCGGGCGTCGAGGACGTGCGCGAGATGAGCGAGGTGACGGCGACACGCGACAAGCTGGAGCCGCTGCTCGCCTCGACCGGTGGCGGTGTGTTCTGGACCAGCGGCAACAGCCTGCTCGGGACGGCCGCGGCCAGCGACGCGTCGGTGGCGCGCGTATCGCTGATGGCGGGGGCGCGCGTGATGGCCGGCAACGG
>CALFEM010000395.1 GCA_937950105.1 uncultured Alphaproteobacteria bacterium
GTCAACAAGGATTACCCGCGCCGCAAGGCCGCCGATGGGCTCTGTCTCGGCTATCCGGCGCCGCCACCGTGGTCCAACGATCAGCCGCTGTGCGAGGCCTCTCCCGAGCAACTTGCCCGCTTCCACACGCTCGGCAACACAAACTGGCTCGGCCTCGACGATCAGGGCCGCGATGTCGTCGCGCGCATCATCTACGGGTTCCGTGTCTCGGTGTTGTTCGGCCTCGCGCTCACCATCCTGTCGTCGATCATCGGCGTCGCGGCGGGCGCCGTGCAGGGCTATTTCGGCGGACGCGTCGATCTCATCTTCCAGCGCGTACTGGAGATCTGGTCGGCGATCCCGTCGCTGTACGTGCTGCTGATCATCTCGTCGGTGCTGGTGCCGGGCTTCTGGACGCTGCTCGGCGTACTGCTGCTGTTCCACTGGACGTCGCTGGTCGGCGTGGTGCGCGCCGAGTTCCTGCGCGCGCGCAATTTCGAATACGTCAAGGCGGCGCGCGCGCTCGGCCTCTCCGATGCGAAGATCATGTGGAAGCACCTGCTGCCGAACGCCATGGTGGCGACGCTGACGTTCATGCCGTTCCTGCTGTCGGGCTCGATCTCGGCGCTGACCGCGCTCGACTTCCTCGGCCTCGGTCTGCCGCCCGGCTCGCCCTCGCTCGGCGAACTGCTGCTGCAGGGCAAGAAGCATCTCGAAGCGCCGTGGCTCGGCCTCACCGGCTTCTTCACCATCGCGGTGACGCTGTCGCTGCTCATCTTCGTCGGCGAGGCCGTGCGCGACGCGCTCGACCCGCGCAAGACGTTCCGCTAGGAGGCGCCGACATGAACAAGGCTCCCCTCGCTTCCGAAACGCTCATCCAGGTGCGCAATCTGTCCGTCGCGTTCGGCCAGGGCGACAAGCTCGCGACCGCCGTCGATCGCGTGTCGTTCCGCATCAATCGCGGCGAGACGGTCGCCGTGGTCGGCGAATCCGGCTCCGGCAAGACGGTCTCGGCGCTGTCGATCCTGCGCCTGCTGCCGTATCCGGCGGCCTCGCACCCGACGGGTGAAATCTTCTTCGAGGGCAAGGACCTCCTGCGCATCCCCGAAGTCGAGATGCGCAAGATCCGCGGCGATCGCATCTCGATCATCTTCCAGGAGCCGATGACCTCGCTCAACCCGCTGCACTCGATCGAGAAGCAGGTCGGCGAGATCCTCAAGCTGCATCGCGGCCTGAGCGACGAAGCGGCGCGCGCGCGCGTGCTGGAACTGCTCGCCAAGGTCGGCATCCGCGATCCCGAGAAGCGCCTCGACGCCTTTCCGCACGAGCTCTCCGGCGGCCAGCGCCAGCGCGTGATGATCGCCATGGCGCTCGCCAACGAGCCCGACCTGCTGATCGCCGACGAGCCGACCACCGCTCTCGACGTCACCATCCAGGCGCAGATC
The DNA here is from genome assembly GCA_937950105.1 of uncultured Alphaproteobacteria bacterium. Taxonomy (GTDB): domain Bacteria; phylum Pseudomonadota; class Alphaproteobacteria; order Rhizobiales; family Hyphomicrobiaceae; genus JAEUMD01. Next base: position 1,425 of record CALFEM010000395.1, read on the forward strand.
CTGGAACTGCTGCGCGACCTGCAGCGTGAGATGGGCATGGCCATGCTGCTCATCACCCACGACCTCGGCATCGTGCGCAAAATGGCCGAGCGCGTCTACGTGATGAAGTCCGGCCGCGTCGTCGAGGAAGGCGCGATGGAGAGCGTGTTCAGCGCGCCGCGTCACGAGTACACGCGCCACCTCATCAACGCCGAGCCGAAGGGCGCGCCACCGAAGGAAGATACCTCGCGCCCGCTGGTGCTGGAGACGAGCGACCTCAAGGTCTGGTTCCCGATCCGAAAGGGCCTGATGCGGCGCACGGTCGATCACGTCAAGGCGGTGGACGGCGTGTCGCTGCAACTGCGCGAGGGGCAGACGCTCGGCGTGGTCGGCGAATCCGGCTCCGGCAAAACGACGCTCGGCCTCGCGCTGTTGCGGCTCATCTCGTCGAACGGTCCCATAACGTACAACGGCCAGCGCATCGACCTCCTGACCTCGAAACAGATGCGGCCGTTGCGCAAGGAGATGCAGGTCGTCTTCCAGGACCCGTATGGCTCGCTGTCACCGCGCCTCTCCATCGGCCAGATCATCGAGGAGGGTCTGCTGATCCAGAGCCCCGAGATGCGCGCGAACGAACGGCGCCGCCGCGTCGGCGATGCGCTCGAGGAGGTCGGGCTCGACCGCCACGCGCAGGACCGCTATCCGCACGAGTTCTCCGGCGGCCAGCGCCAGCGCATCGCCATCGCCCGCGCCATGGTTCTCGAACCGCGCTTCGTCATGCTCGACGAACCGACCAGCGCCCTCGACATGAGCGTGCAGGCGCAGATCGTCGACCTGCTGCGCGACCTGCAGCGTCGCCGCAATCTCGCGTACCTGTTCATCAGCCACGATCTCAAGGTGGTGCGCGCGCTGTCGAACCACGTCATCGTCATGCGCAACGGCAAGGTGGTGGAGGAGGGTGCGGCGGAATCGATCTTCAAGTCACCGCGCGAGGACTACACGCGTGCGCTGATCGCCGCCGCTCTCAACATGGAAGTGCGGCACGCCGCAGTTCTGGCTGGCTGACGCCGGAGCGGGTTGGGATCGCCGCTCGCCTACACGTCGAGTTCGGAGTCGAGACTGGCCGGGTGCAGGATCGCCACGCCGCAGTTCTTGCAGCGGTCCGGCAGCGCCAGCAGCGATTGCGTGCCGAGCCGCGCGTCGCAGCGCGGACAGCGCACGCGCAACTGGATGACGAGTGCGGCGGCGACGAGCAGCAGGGCTCCGAGCAGCACCACGTAGGCGAGGTCAGTGCCGTAAGCGTGCAGCACGTGCGGCAGCGCCAGGGCGCCTGCGAGCACCGTCACCGCGAACGTGTAGAGCCGCATGGCCTTGCGCTCGGCCTGCCAGAGCGCTCGCACCTCGGCAGCGGTCAGCGGTGCCTTGCCCGGCGCGGCTGGCGGCACTCGGTCAGCTTCGGTCATGATCGCTTCTCCCCTGCGCCGCAGGCGCTCACGACGTTTCGCCCACAATCCGCTTGATGGCCAGAATCGGCCCGGTTGTCTTAACGATCCGTGCAACAGCCTCCGGCAGCGTCTCGAGCGCGACCGCCATGTGATGCGCGTTGGCATGCAGCAGCATGACGCCGTCGGTCATGATGCCGACGTGGCCCGGCCAGAATACGAGGTCGCCGCGCTGCAATCCCTCGAGGTCGGCGGCGATCTCGACCGCGTGTCCGACTTCTTCGCGTTGCATATCGCTGTCTCGCGGCGCGGCAATGCCGGCCGAGGCGAGCGACATCTGCACGAGGCCGGAACAATCGATGCCGAAGCGCGTGCAGCCGCCCCACAGGTAAGGCGTGCCGATCAGCCGCTCGGCGATGTCGACGAAATCACGCGCGTGCCGCTCCACCTCCGTGATATGCCGCGCCGGAACATGCCCGCCGCCGGCGAGCCTCACCCAGTTTTCGCCGCTCTCGACCACCGTCAGCAGCGCCCCGAGCGGCAGGTGCATGAGCGGCGGCGACTTGATGTCGGGGACGGGATGCACGAGGGTTCCGATCGCACGCACGCGGTGCGTCGGCGGCCTGACGTCGGGGGACAGCGCGTCGACCGGCAGATAGCCGACGTAGGCATCGCGCCCGAGTTGCACCCACGCCCAGCCGTCGACGACCTCGAGCACATCGACGGTCTCGCCGAACAGCACCTCGCTCGACAACGGCGCCGAAGCATCGGGGCGCGAACGAAGCGGTGCCGACGCGCGCATCACCTGGCCGGGCGTGCCGCGCAGATAGCGCGGGGCATCGATGACATCGCGCAGCCGTTCGCTGGCGGCATCCGGCCGGTACGCATGGCGGCGCGGATCGAGCGGCGGACGCAGCGCGTGCACGTCCTTCGCTGGACCGGCTGAACCTTTCGGCGGCTCGTTCACGACCGCGCTCCGAACTCCGTGCGCAGCACGTCGAACACGGCGCGCGCCGTCTGCGGCTCGCCGCCCTTGGGGCCGAGCGGGCGCGGCGCCGGACGCCAGCCGTAGAGGTCGAAGTGCGCGAAGCGGCGCGCGCCCTTGATGAAGCGGCGCAGGAACAGCGCCGCCATGATGGCGCCCGAGAACGGGCTTTCGGAGACGTTGTTCATGTCGGCGACCTCGCTGTCGAGGCCCTTCTCGTAGCCTGCCCAGAACGGGAGGCGCCACATCGGATCGCCGGCCGCCTGCCCTGCCGCCATGAGTGATCCTGCGAGCGCATCGTCGTCGCTGAACAACGCCGGCAGATCGGGACCGAGCGCGACGCGCGCCGCGCCCGTCAGCGTCGCGAAGCACAGCAGCGTGTCGGGTTGCTCCTCGCAGGCGAGTGTCAACGCATCGGCGAGCACGAGGCGCCCCTCGGCATCTGTATTGCCGACCTCGACCGTCTTGCCGGCGCGGCTCGTCAGCACGTCGCTCGGCCGGAAGGCGTTGCCGGAGACGGAGTTCTCGGCCGCCGGGATGAGCACACGCAGCCGCACGTCGAGCCCGGCCGACATGATCATCTGCGCCAGCGCAAGTGCGGTCGCGGCGCCGCCCATGTCCTTCTTCATCAGCAGCATGGCGCTCGACGGCTTGATGTCGAGGCCGCCCGTGTCGAAGCAGATGCCCTTGCCGACCAGCGTCACGCGCGGGGCCTCGCCGCTGCCGCCGGGCGGCTGCCAACGCATGTCGATCAGACGAGGCGCGCGCGACGAGGCACGTCCGACGGCATGGATCATGGGGAAATTGGCGGTCAGCAGGTCGTCACCGATCACCGAGGTCGCCGTCGCATTGTGGCGGGCGGCGATGTCACGCGCGGCGATCTCGAGGTCTTCGGGCCCGAGATCCGACGCGGGCGTATTGATGAGATCGCGACCGCTCCAGACCGCTTCGACGATGCCGACCACCTCGTCGCGCGAGACGCCCTCGGGCACCACGAGCCGGGCGGGCGGATCGAGACGCGGCGACGATTTGAGACGCTGGTAGCGATAGGCGCCAAGGCCCCACGCGATGGCAGCAAGTCGGCGGTCCTCGACACGGTCGAGACCGGCGATGCGATAGGTTCCCCCCGGCGCGCTCTGCGCAACCTGACCGACGAGCAACGCCGACGGGCCGCTCGGATCGCCCGCGCGGCCATTGCCGAGACCGAGCGCGATGGCGGCGAGACTGCAGTCCGAATTCGGCAGCATGACCTGCTTGCGCGCGGTGCCGTTCTGGAAGCCACTGGTCGCCAGCCACGCCTTGTGATGCGGCTCGAAGCCCGCGAGCGCACCGCTCGCATCCTCGGGCACCAGATGCAAGGGGACGGCGTTGGCGGCCTCCGAAACGTAGAGGTCCGAGACAGCCGTGTGGTTCGTGCTCTCGATTGCGATGCCCATGGACCTCTCGTCCCTCCCGCCTGCATCCGCAACGGCGATGTTCTGAAGGGCCGCTGCTCCGGCTGTTTAGCATCTGGCGCGGGCGGAGACACGTGCGCTCGCCCGCGTTGCATTTGCATTTCCGGGCGTGGGGCGACCCGAGGGCTGTGCTCATCGCGTTGGTTAACCCTCTGTTGACCCGTGTTTCACAAACTGACACCGGGACACAAGCGATTCGCGGCGACACGCTGCGCTGAAATCGCGAGAGGGAGCGAGACATGAGCACCGCCGCCGATCACCGGATCAAGACCTCGAGCACGTTCGGCCGTATCGGCATCCTCGCCGTGGCCGCCGCGACGCTCTCGCTCGGCGGCTGTGCCGGTGCCGGCGGAGACATGATGGCGGGGCTGCTGGCGAAGCCCGGCCAGCCTGCGACGGATACGGCCCAGGCCGATACCGGCGGCACCGAGCTCGAGAAAGCGACCCAGTACTGGGCGCGCGAATTCGCGTCGAAGCCGACCGATCTGCGCGCTGCGCTCAGCTACGCACGCAACCTGAAGGCGCTCGGCCAGAAATCCCAGGCCATGGCCGTGCTGCAGCAGTCGTCATCGTACCACGGCCAGAGCCGCGAACTGGCCAGCGAATACGGACGGCTGGCGCTGGAGATGGGGCAGGTCGCCACCGCCAAGCCTCTGCTGGACTATGCCGACGATCCGGCCAAGCCCGACTGGCGCGTGATTTCCGCGCGCGGCACGGTACTCGCCAAGGAAGGCAGCTACAAAGCCGCGATACCCTTCTTCGAGCGGGCCGTGGCGCTGTCGAACTCGCATCCGAGCGTCATGAACAACCTCGCCATGGCGCATGCGCTGGCGGGCGAACCGGACCGTAGCGAAACCATCCTGCGTCAGGCCGCCAGCAAGGGCGGTCCGGCCAAGGTGCGCCAGAACCTCGCGCTCGTGCTCGGCCTGCAGGGCAAGTACGACGAGGCGACCGTGGTCGCTGCAAAGGAGACCGGTCAGACCGTCGCCCAGAACGATACGGCGGTCGTTCGCCAGCTCGTCGGGCTCGAGCCGAAGGCGATGCCAGTGCCGCAGGCTGCGGTGCAACTCGCGGCGACACCTCCGGCGACGATGCGGCCGCAGCAGCCCGGCGCCCCCGCAGCTGCGCAGCTCGCCGCCGCCCCCCTCAAGGGAACCGCGCAGCCGGGTCCCGCCGCAACCGGTTCCTGGCAGCCGCAGGTCGCGGTCGCCGAACCGGCGCAGACGCCGTCGCTGCCGCTCAAGGGCGCACGCTGAACCGAACGCCCGCAGGTGCGCTCGTCGAGGGTGAAGCAGAACAAGCCGGACAGATCGCTGCGACCGTCCCACCGACACGGTACGCCGCCGGCTCTTGAAAGCTGGCGGCGTCATCTTTCTGGTGCGGACTATTTGTGCGGCGCGCGGCCGGCTTCGCTCACGATGGCGTCGAAGTCGAGCTTCGACACCTCGATGACGGCCTGAGTGCGCGAAGCGACGTTGAGCTTGCGCAGGATCTCAGAGACGTGCGCCTTGACCGTCGTCTCGCCGACGTCGAGCTCGTACGCGATCTGCTTGTTGAGCATGCCCTGCCGCAGCATCATGAGCACGCGCAATTGCTGCGGCGTCAGCAGGGCAAGCCGCTGCGCCAGCCCGGAAGCGCTGCGCGCCTGCCCGGCCGCCTCGGCCGTATAGCTCGCCGGCAGATAGACCGATCCGCTCATGATGTCGCGGATGGCAGCGGCGAGTTCCGCCTTCTTGACGGACTTCGAAATGAAACCGGCAGCGCCGTAGGTCATCGCCTCGTGCACGATGCGCGGATCCTCGAGCGCCGAGCAGATGACGACCGGCAGCTTCGGCTGCTGCGTGCGCAATTCGATCAGGCCGTCGAAACCGACGGTGCCCGGCATCGACAGGTCGAGCATGACGAGATCGAACGGAGGGTTGGCGGAGATCGCCTCTTTCGCCTTGGCGATGGAATTGGCTTCGACGATGCGCGCGTCGGGAAAGGCCGACGCCAGCGACAGACGCAGCGCCTCTATGAACAGCGGATGATCGTCGACGACGAGGAAACTGGCCGGCACCGGCAACGCCTCCCAAGCGACCGCGGCATGCTCTGACATGCTCATTTTGTTTCCCGACACTGTTTCAAATGTCGCCGGTCATGGCAAGCGGCCTGCTCGCCGAGCCGCCCGCGGATAAGGCGATTTACGCTAGAGCGGAACCCGACCTGAGTGAATCGAGGGGGATTCCCAAATCAGGCGCGA
>CALFEM010000396.1 GCA_937950105.1 uncultured Alphaproteobacteria bacterium
CGAGATGCCTAAGTGACTGGAGTTCAGACGTGTGCTCTTCCGATCTCGGCCCGACGCATCAGCCGATCGAGCATCTCGCCATGCTGCGCGCGACACCGAATACGCTGGTGTTCCGTCCGGCCGATCCGGTGGAGACTGCAGAGTGCTGGCAGATTGCGCTGGAGACGACCGACGCGCCGTCGGTGCTGGCGCTGTCGCGCCAGGCTGTGCCGACGCTTCGGACCACGCACACGACCGAGAACCTGTCGGCGAAGGGCGGCTACGTGCTGCGCGAGGCCGAGGGCGGCAAGCGTGACGTGACGCTGATCGGCACCGGCACCGAGCTCGAGCTCGCCGTCAAGGCGGCCGACATGCTGGCCAAGGATGGCATCAAGGCAGCCGTCGTCTCGCTGCCGTGCTGGGAGCTGTTCGACAAGCAGGACGCCTCCTACCGCAGGTCTGTGCTCGGCACCGCGCCGCGTGTCGCCGTCGAGGCGGCATCCGGCATGGGCTGGGAGCGCTGGACCGGCGACACGGGCGCCTTCATCGGCATGAAGGGCTTCGGCGCATCCGCTCCTGCACCGCAACTCTACGAGCACTTCGGCATCACGGCCGAGAAGGTCGCTGAAGCCGCGCGCCGGGTCATGGCGTGAGAGGGGGCGTGAGACGGGAATGACGAACATGCGCAACTTCAAGACACTCGACGACATTGATCTGGCCGGCAAGCGCGTCCTCGTGCGCGTCGACATCAACGTGCCGGTCGCCGACGGCAAGGTTACGGACGACACCCGCATCCGCACCATCGTGCCGACGGTGCGCGACATCCTCGCCAAGGGCGGCAAGCCGATCCTGCTCGCGCACATGGGGCGGCCGAAGGGCAAGATCTCGCCCGACCTCTCGGTGTCCATGCTGCGTGAGCCGCTGGAGAAGGCGATCGGCAAGCCGGTGGTCTTCGCCGGCAACGACGGACAGACCGTCGATGCCGCCATCTCGCACAAGCTGGAACCAGGCAAGGTGCTGCTGATGGAGAACGTCCGCTTCCACGCGGGCGAGGAGAAGAACAACCCCGACTATGCGCGCGACCTCGCGTCACTCGGCGACGTGTATGTCAACGATGCGTTCTCTGCGGCGCATCGCGCGCATGCCTCGACCGAAGGTCTCGCGCATCTGCTGCCGTCGGCGGCGGGACGCCTGATGCAGGCCGAACTCGAAGCGCTGGAGAAGGCGCTCGCTTCTCCGGAGCGTCCGGTGATCGCCGTGGTTGGCGGCGCCAAGGTTTCCACCAAGCTCGAACTGCTCGGCAATCTCATCATGAAGGTCGACCAGATCGTCATCGGCGGCGGCATGGCCAACACGTTCCTCGCCGCGCAGGGCAAGAACGTCGGCAAGTCGCTGTGCGAGCACGACCTCGCCGGCACCGCGCGCGAGATCATGGAAGCGGCCAAAGGTTCGGGCTGCGAGCTGGTGCTGCCGATCGACGTCGTCGTGGCACGCGAGTTCAAGGCCAATGCCGCGAATGAAACCGTCGCAGCCGATGCCTGTCCGGCCGACGCGATGATCCTCGACGCCGGTCCGCAGACCGTCGCCGACATCTCGCGGCGCTTCGAAGGCGCGAAGACCATCGTCTGGAACGGGCCGCTCGGTGCGTTCGAGATCGAACAGATCGGAAGAGCGTCGTGTAGGGAAAGAGTGTAGATCTCGGTGGTC
>CALFEM010000397.1 GCA_937950105.1 uncultured Alphaproteobacteria bacterium
CGTCTATCAGGCACCGACCCGCGACAGCTTCGTGCTCGCCCTGAAGGATGTCGCCGAGATCTGGGAGATCGCCACCACTCCGAACGCCGATGCGAGCCTGTTCGAAGCGTTGCCGTCGTCATCGGTTCTCTTCGGGCGCCGCCGCATCGCCGTTGCCGAGCCGCTCGACGACTTCTTCTTCGATCCCGAATACCGCAATCTCATTGGCGCATCGCGCGACGGCGCCAACGGCGTCGTCGTCAATCTCACGGCCGGCCGCGAGACGGCGCGGCTGCCGCTCTCGGGCATGCCGCATCTCGGCTCCGGCATCAGCTGGATGCGTGACGGCAAGCGGGTCATGGCGACACCGCACCTGAAGGAAGGCAAGCTCAGCGTCATCGGCGTCGACGACTGGTCGCTGCTCAAGACAATCACGACGGAGGGGCCCGGGTTCTTCCTCAGATCGCACGAGACGTCGCGCTTCGTCTGGGCCGACGTGTTCTTCGGTCCCAACAAGGATGCCATGCACGTCATCGACAAGCAGTCGCTCGAGATCGTCAAGACGCTGCGCCCGGCGCCCGGCAAGACCGCCGCGCACGTCGAGTTCGATCGATACGGCAAGCATGCGCTGGTGTCGCTCTGGGAAAACGACGGAGCCGTGATCGTCTACGACGCCGCGACGCTCGAGGAAGTGCGTCGGATCCCGATGCGCAAACCGTCCGGCAAGTACAACGTCTGGAACAAGATCACCTTCTCGGAAGGCACCAGCCACTGACGGCGGCTGCGGTCGCCGGGGACCGCGGGCCCTGGTACTCAGCGCTCATCTGCCAGCGCCATGTTCTCTTTTTGTTCTTGATCGTCTCGCCAACCAATGGCATCATCCCGTCCTGTAGATTTCAGCGTGGCGTGGAGGTGTCGCAATGAACGGGAGCGGATTTCACTGGGGTCGTTTCGAATGGAGAGCCGGCGTCGACGGCTACTGCTTCGAGATTGTTCCGGGCGGTCTTCATGCGACGTTGAAGGCGCCCGATGCGCCGTCCCTGAAGTTGCCGGTTGTCGCCTGGGAAGGGCTCATCGAGGCGATCAAGACCAACCAGAAGACGCGCACGAAATCGCAGTCGGCGGTGCAGGCCCGCGCCGGGTCGCGCTGGTCGGATCAAGAGACGGACGAGTTGGCCAACAGCTTTTCGGCGGGAACCTCGATCGCCGAACTGGCGCGTCGGCACGCGCGCTCGGCCTGGGCGATCGAAAGCCAGCTCGTGCTGATCGGCCTGCTGCAGCGGGCCGAGGGCTTTCCGCAGCGCCCGCACGGTGGCCATGACGCGCGCCGCACCGGCTGAGCGCACCTTTTCGATTTTCGCTTCTCGTCGCCTGCAATCGTTCGCCGCCTTGGGTGCGTCTCACCATGGTCGCACGCCGAACCGTGCGATGCCGCGTCTCGCACCGGCCGTTCGAACCCCATTGACCGGGACCGCCATGATGTGTTCAGTAAAACGCCAGAGGGTGATGAGCGGGGCGCTGACGTGGCGACAGGCGAAGGACGAGGCGCGTGCTGAAGGTCATTCTCGCGCTCGGCTCCACACAGACGCTCGCGTGGGCGTCCGGCTACTACATCCCGGCGATCCTGGCGGATCCGGTGGCGCGCGAACTCGACGTATCTCCAAACCTGTTCTTTGCCGCTTTTTCCATGGCGCTGCTGATCTCGGCGCTGCTCGGCCCGGCCGTCGGCCGGCGCATCGATCTGATCGGCGGCCGCGGCGTGCTGGCGATCTCGAGTCTCGCGTTCGCTGCGGGCCTCGTTCTGCTCGGGCTGTCTGCCTCGGCGCTCTGGCTGTTCGTGGCGTGGGCCATACTCGGCGTCGCCATGGGGCTCGGGCTCTACGACGCTGCATTCGCCGCCTTGAGCCGCCTTTACGGCATGGAGGCTCGCATTCCCATCACCGGCATCACGCTGATGGCCGGGTTCGCCAGCACCATCGGCTGGCCGCTGACGGCATTGGGCGTCTCCACCATCGGCTGGCGCGAGACCTGCTTCGCCTGGGCCGCCGCTCACCTGCTGCTGGCGCTGCCGCTCAATCTGCTCGTCATCCCGCGCGCGCCCGCCGCCGCAATCCCGGCCGAGGTTACCGCCAGACCCCATGTCGTCATGGACCGGGCCATGTGGTTGCTGGCCTTCGCCTTCGCCGCGGGCTGGGTGGTCACCGCGGCAATGGCCGCACATATGCCGCGCATGATCCAGCAGGCCGGCGCGAGCTACGCGGACGCGGTGCTGGCGGCCTCGCTGTTCGGCCCGGCACAGGTGGCGGCACGCCTCGCCGAAGTGACCCTCGCCCGCGATCTGCATCCTCTCGTCACCGCACGACTGGCGGCCATCACGCATCCGATCGGCTCGGCACTTCTGGCGTGGCTCGGGCCGGCCATGGCCACGCCGTTCGCCATCCTGCTCGGCGCCGGCAACGGCATCCTGACGATCGCCCGCGGCACCGTACCGCTCGCCGTGTTCGGACCGGAGAACTACGGCTACCGGATCGGACTGCTCGGTGCACCGGCGCGCATCGCGCAGGCGTTCGCGCCGCTCGTCTTCGGCTTCATCATCGACGGGTTTGGCCTCGCCACCCTGCTCATCACATCGGCCTTGAGCCTGTCGGCGCTGGTTGCATTATGGCTGGTACCGGCATCGGTAGCGCCGGGCCGCAACATCCCGTAAAGCAACGTCACAGCGGGAATCCGTCACGGCCGCCGGGGCGGGGGCCCTCGACCGACAGCAAGGAGCGCGGCCGGTGCAGGATCATCACGACGAGCAGATGCCGCGCGGCACGTTCCGCTGGATCGCAGCGCTGGTCGCTGCCGGCTGGATCGCCGCGGTCGCCTTCATTGCCTGGCGCGGCTGGCCGCACATGTCGCTCGACCTCGGCGCCGACGCCGCGACTCGCGCCGCCTACCAGGCCGCCGTGTGGCGGCACGCCGCCACCAGTGCGGCCATCGCCCTCGTCCCTGCGATCGCACTTATGCTCGCCGCGCGCTTTTTCGATCGACGCTGAACCGGAGGGCGCGAGCGGGCCTGACCACATCCGAGTTTCGACGGCGTGTGACCGCGCGAACATGGCCTTTCCGCTCAAATGCGATTAATAATCCCGGCCGAAGCAACCCGCTGGCCCCTCGAAAACCGGGCCATTCGCATGGGGGAGGTCATTAATGTCGAGGCGTTTCAGCACCTTGGCGGCTCTTCTGAGCATCGCGGCCGGAGTCGCCGCGCTGCCCATCACATCAGCCGCCGCGGATAGTCCGTTCGCATCGCTCGCCGGCACGTGGAGCGGCTCCGGCCAGATCAAGCTCGAAGGCGGCAAGTCGGAGAGCATCCGCTGCAAGGCCTACTACACCACCAATTCCGGTGGCGCGGGCCTCGGCATGGCGATCCGCTGCGCGAGCGCATCGAACAAGATCGAGATGCGCGCCAACCTCACCTACACCGATGGCAAGGTCGCTGGGAGCTGGGAAGAGCGCACCTTCAACGCCGCCGGCCAGGTCACTGGCAAGGCTGCTGCCAACAATCTCAACCTCGCCATCGACGGCGGCGGCCTCAACGGCAGCATGTCGGTGCGGCTCGGCCAGACCAGCCAGCTGGTGTCGATCTCGACCACCGGCTCGGCGTTCCGCGGTCTCAACCTGTCGCTGTCGCGCGGCTGAACTGGCTTGCCGGCCGCGGCGCGCCGATCACACCGGACCCACAAACGGCCGGCCCGGTCCTGCATTCGGGCCGGCCGTTTACCATTTGTGGTAAGGTCTTGATAACAATAGGCGCAACCGCCGCAGGTCGCAGCCCCACGGCCCCGTGCCTCACGGAGTCGGCATCACGGAGAGACACATGAGCTTCGCATCGCGCTTCACCAAGCGCCGCGCTGTCGCCAGCGCGCTGGCTGCCTTGGCTGTCACCGCCCCGCTGCTCCTCTCGGTCACGCCGGCCGACGCCGGGCGCCGCATCTATCTGTCGCGCGACAAGGGTTACAACGGCCTCGCTGAGGGTTACGTCGTCGCCGAGAGCCGGGTCGGCAATGGCACCATCACCGGCGCCGTCCGCGATACCCCGCGCGGCCCGCAGGTTCGCCTCCCCGGCGGCACGTGGGAGTACTGCCGCCGCAGTTGCTCGGAAACGCTGCGCGTCGAGACGATCGACTTCTGGGAGGCTCGCGACGGCCGCGCTCCGGAGTGCGGCATCGCCGGCTGCATCGGCGTGCACATCGGCCGCTGAAGCGTCGGCGCGATCAGCCGAGCGCAGGTTCCGCCTCGTACCCGGCGGAACCGCGCAAGGCCGGCCGCGTCACGACCACATCACGACTGTATGAACGGATTGGTGCGCCGCTCCAGGCCAATGGTGCTGCCCGGCCCGTGCCCGCAGATGAAGGCCCATTCGTCGCCGAGCACCATCAGCTTGGTCTTGATGGCATTTATCAGCGCCTCGTGGTCGCCATAAGGAAAGTCGGTGCGCCCGATCGAGCCGCGAAACAGCACATCACCGACGATGGCGAACTTCTGCGCCTCGTTCAGGAACACCACCGACCCCGGCGAATGCCCAGGACAATGGCGCACGTCGAAGCGATGCCGCCCGATCATGATGTGTTCGCCCTCGTCGAGCCATCGGTCCGGCGTGACGTTGCGCGCCGGGATGCCGTAGCTTTCGCCCTGATCCTCGAGGCGGTCGAGCAGCAGCTTGTCGGCGCGGTGTGGGCCGATGATCTCGACGCCGAGCCGCTCTTTCAGTTCCGCCGCGCCGCCGGCGTGGTCGATGTGACCATGCGTGAGGACGATCTTGTCCGGCTTGAACCCCATCTGCGTGATCGCCGCTTCGATCTGATCGAGGTCGCCGCCCGGATCGACCACGGCGCCGATTTTCGTCTCGTCATCCCAGATCAACGTGCAGTTCTGCTGGAACGGCGTGACGGGCACGATGCCGGCCTTGAGTCCCTGCGGGCGGGTGTCTGACTTGGTCATCGGGCCCTTCGAATGTTGTGGCAATCGAGACGCCGGTCTTACCGAAACCGAAGCGCGGGGCCAAGTAGTCGAGAGCGGCGCGGCTTCTTTAGGCCTCGAGACGTCGCTGCGCCGGCCTTGGCGGGGGGCCGCTATGGCACCGAACCGCCGCTCGCGCGTTAGCAGCGGTCTTGCATTCAAGCCTCGATCCGCCAGGAGGACCCTTGGCCAACTCTACAGCATCCCGATGGAGCAGCCCTGGCTGGCGTTGGCTTGCCGTGATCGCCATCCTGGCGGCCATCTCGACCGCGCTGGTGGCCTTGCCGGACAGGAACGGCAAGCCTCTCCAACGCGTCAAGACATGGACCTACCAGCTTCAGGGCTTCGACGGCGGGTTAGCCAGGCTCGCCGAAACAGCGGGCGATATGCTGGTGGTCGACTACGCGAGGGCCGCCGGCTCGGGCATGGCGCCGCTGACGCGTGACGAAGTCGCACAGCTCAAAAAGAAGCCGGACGGCAGCCGCCGGCTGGTGATCGCCTACTTCTCGGTCGGCGAGGCCGAGGAATACCGGCCGTACTGGCTGGCGGACTGGCGAACAAATCCTCCGGGCTGGCTGCTTTCGGAGAATTGCCGTTGGCCGAAGAACCACCTCGTGCGGTTCTGGGACGAGGGCTGGCGCCGCATTATTTTCGATTCGCCGCAGTCCTATCTCGCAGGCATCCAGCAGGCTGGCTTCGACGGCGTGTACCTCGACCGGGTCGACGTCTACGGCGACCTCGCGGCGCGCTTTCCCGAGGCGCGTGAGCGCATGCTGTCGTTCGTCGGCGACCTCGCCAAGGCGGCCCGCGCCAAAGTTCCGCGGTTCCTGGTGATTGTGCAGAATGCCGAGGAACTGCTCGACGATGCGTCGTACCGCCGCGCCATCGATGCGGTCGCAAAGGAAGATCTGCTCTACGGCGTCGAAGGCACCGGCAGGCGCAACCCGAAAGCGATGATCGCAGGCTCGATCGAGATGCTGGAAAAATTGCGGGCCGACGGCAAACCGGTTTTCGCAGTCGAATACCTGAAGCGCGCAAAGGATGTCGCCAGCGCGAAAGCGGAACTCGAGAAGCTCGGCATCGTTCCGGTGTTCCCGTCGCGCGCCCTCGACGGCAGCGACCCACTGGCGCCAGAAACATCGCAACAACAACCGGCGGAAAAGGACAACGCCAGTCCCTCCGAAACGGGAACGCCTGAATATGCAGCCACGAACTGCAATGGCGTTTGGCCAAGAACCGCCGGGCCGTAGACTACGGCACAATTAACAATCCGTTCATGGTTGCAGATGCGCGCGACCTTCGCCACCCCCTGAAACCAACGAAGGAGGGCGCCAGGCCCTCCTTCTGAATAATGCGAAACATGTCGGCGCGGAAAAAGCGCTCGATTTGTCGGCCAGTCGCGGATCAGGCAGCGGCGTGTTTGTCGTCGTTGGGATCGCGCAGCACATAGCCGCGACCCCACACGGTCTCGATATAGTGCTCGCCGCCGGTCGCCGTCTGCAGCTTCTTGCGGAGCTTGCAGATGAACACGTCGATGATCTTGAGTTCAGGCTCGTCCATACCGCCGTAGAGATGGTTGAGGAACATCTCCTTGGTGAGCGTGGTGCCCTTGCGCAGCGAGAGCAGCTCGAGCATCTGGTATTCCTTGCCCGTCAGGTGCACGCGCTGTCCGTTGACCTCGACGGTCTTGGTGTCGAGATTGACGCGCAGATCGCCGGTCTCGATGACCGACTGTGCGTGCCCCTTGGAACGACGGACGATGGCGTGGATACGCGCTACCAGCTCGTCCTTGTGGAACGGCTTGGTCAGATAGTCGTCGGCACCGAAGCCGAGACCGCGCACCTTGTCCTCGATGCCGGCGTGGCCGGAGAGGATGAGGATCGGCGTCTGCACCTTGGCGACGCGCAGCATTTTCAGCACGTCGTAACCGCTCATGTCCGGCAGGCCGAGATCCAGCAGGATGATGTCGTAGTCGTAGAGCTTGCCGAGGTCGACGCCTTCCTCGCCAAGATCGGTGGTGTAGATATTGAAACCTTCGGACTGGAGCATCAACTCGATGCTCTGCGCCGTGGCGCTGTCGTCCTCGATCAGTAGAACCCGCATTCTAGATTCCTCTCTTCCCCGGCATTCCCGCCGGGCCCCGCTGCCCCGATGTGAAGAGAACGCAACTCGGTGCTCGCTAATCCATCGTTAGGAAAGTACCGCCGAGAGGTTAACAAACCCTAATTTTGTCTTGCCCCACGTCGCAGTTTTCGCGTTCGCCCGGCAACCTGCCGGACAGAACGCGCACTGCGCCTCATGCCCGCTGCCGACGGCGCCGCCGGCATGAGCCAGCCGATCCCCGTCGGCCACCCGCAAACGGGAAGCGACACCCCAGACGTACCGATCAACGAGACGATTCTCCCGCGCCTTCCGAACGACCTGAACCGCCCCGGGTTTGCCGGAGGCTCCAACTCTTGAGAGACTGGAACCATGACGAACCAAGCCAAATCCCCGAAGTTCTCCCCCGAGGTGCGTGAGCGCGCCGTCCGGATGGTGCTCGATCACGCCGGTGACTACCCGTCGCAGTGGGCTGCGATCGCCTCGATCGCGGCCAAGATCGGCTGCACGGCGCAGACGCTGTCCAACTGGGTCAAGC
>CALFEM010000398.1 GCA_937950105.1 uncultured Alphaproteobacteria bacterium
GGGCCGATCGGCTCTGCGGTGCCGGTTGCCGGGCGCGCGCCGCCGCGCCCGCCGCGGCCCGAGCCCGACGCCGGCATGGAGCCGCAGCCGGGCTAGGTCGCGGCAGGCAGAACGTAGCACCCTCAGCAAGGCCGACGGATCGCTCCGTCGGCCTTTCGCTTTGCAAAGGGTGCCGATCCCGGACGGCCGCATCTGCACCTTCCCGCGTGCAGGAGCCGCGAAAACGCGGCAAAGTGGGGCATGGCGAGCGCGACCACGGCCTTCAGGAACGCGAATGTGCTGGTGACGGGAGGCGCTTCCGGCATCGGCCGCGCACTTGCCGAGCGCCTGGCCGGTCTCGGCGCTCACGTCACCGTCATCGATCTTCAGGCGGACCTCGCCGAGCAGGTCGCCGCATCGATCCGTGCCGCAGGCGGCAAGGCCGTTGCGTACACGCTCGACATCACAGATTACGCGGCGACGGAAGCGCTCTATCGCCGTGTCGCCGCGACGACCGGCAAGCTCGACTTCGCCTTCAACAACGCCGGCATCTGGATGAGCGGCGACGCCCAGGCGTTTTCGCTCGACGACTGGAACCGGCTCATCGACGTCAATCTGCGCGGCACCATCCATGGAACCCGCGCTGCCTACGCGATCATGGTCGCGCAAGGCTGCGGGCACATCGTCAACACGGCGTCGGTCGCCGGCCTGACGCCCGATCCGGGCTGCACAGCATACGCGACGACCAAACATGCCATCGTCGGACTATGCTCGTCGCTGCGTGTCGAAGCTGCGCGCTATGGCGTGCGCGTGAGTGCACTATGCCCCGGTGTGGTCGAAACGCCGCTGCTCGACGGCGGCGGCAAGTTCGGCAAGGTGCTCGACGATGTCGGCGCGGATCAGATGCGCCGTATGTGGGCGGGCATGCGGCCGATGCCCGCCGATGCCTTCGCCGCGCGTGCCCTCGCGGACGTGGCGCGCAATCGCGCGGTCATCGTCTGGCCCTTCGGCGGGCGCCTGCTGTGGTGGGCCGAGCGCCTTTCACCCGAACTCGGCTCGCGGCTCGCGCGCATCATCTACCAGCGCAACCAGCGCGCCATGGGACTGGCTTGAATGGCTGCGCTGGCCGGACCGCGTGCAGTCGCAGCTTCATCTCCGGCGACATTGCAGGCGCCGGTTTTCTGGTCACAACTGCACGCGGTCGGTGCTCTCCGCGGAGGAGCATCAATCCCGGTCGTTGTCGCGATCACGCGCACCCTTGCGGCGATCATCGTCGCTGTCGCGGTCATCGTCGTGGTCGCGGTCGCGCCGGCCGGCGTGCTCCTTGCGGTCATGGTCGCCGTCGCGCTCGCTGGCTTCGGCGTAGCTGCGGCCGCGCACGCCGTCATCGTCGGACGCGAGCACCGGGGCGGCGGTGGCGAGCAGGAGTGCGGTCAGGGCGGCGATGGTGAGTTTCATGAATGTGTCTCCTCGTTTTGCTGTCGTGCTGACGGGAGGGAGATTGGCACGGACCGGCTGACCGCCCCGTGACGCTGCCTGTCAGTAAAATGCAAGGTGTCAGTGAAATGCGGGGCAGGGAGACGTTGACGCTCGCTCGCCCTCGCCGCAGCGGCGTGGAGACGCCCGCCAGCGTATGCTAGCAAGGCCAGCGACAGATCTGCCGCGTGCGCTTTCGATGCGAGCGCGCGTGGCGCCTCGTTGCCCCGCCCTTCCGAGCCTTGCACATTCGAGGTTGCCATGCAGCGTTCGCTCTACCTTCGCCCGGTCGGTCTCTATCCCGTGCCCGCGGACGAGAGCGAGGTGTGGGGCGGCCTGCAGGTCGCCGGCCAGCCGCTCGCGTTTTCCGCCATCGAGGTGATCGAGCGCCGCGCCAAGGGTTCCGAGCGGCGCATCATCGGCATCGGCGAATTCATGGAGCGTGACTGGGGGCGCCATACGCTGACCGCCTCCGACATGTTCGATCGCATCCTGACGCCGCGTCCGCGCCTCGCCGGCCTCGATCTCACGCGGCCGCGCATCATGGGCATCGTCAACGTCACGCCCGACAGCTTCTCCGACGGTGGCCGTCACGATGCGGCAGACGCGGCGATCGCGCATGCACTTCGGCTCGCCGACGAAGGCGCCGACATCCTCGACATCGGTGGAGAATCGACGCGGCCCGGTTCCGATGCCGTGGCGCTGGACGAGGAGCTGCGCCGCGTGCTGCCGGTGATCGAGGGCCTGCGCGCGAAGACCGACAAGCTGATATCGATCGACACGCGCAAGGCCGAGGTGATGCGCCGTGCGGCCGAAGCGGGCGCCGACATCCTCAACGACGTGTCGGCGCTGACGCACGACCCGGAAGCGCTCGAGGTCGCGGCGGAGACCGGCCTGCCGGTGATGCTCATGCACGCGCAGGGCGACCCGAAGACCATGAACGACAATCCGGTCTACGACGACGTGGCGCTCGACGTGTTCGATTTTCTCGAGCGGCGCATTCACGCCTGCGAGGCTGTCGGCATCCCGCGCGCGAAAATCGTCGCCGATCCGGGCATCGGCTTCGGCAAGCACCTCAACCACAACGTCGCGGTGCTGGCCTCGATGAGCCTCTATCACGGGCTCGGCGTGCCGGTGCTGCTCGGCGCCTCGCGCAAGAAGCTGATCGGCCAGCTCTGCAACGTCGACAATCCGCAAGACCGCGTGCCGGGCTCGATCGCGGCGGCGCTCAACTCCATCGCGCAGGGCGTGCAGATCGTGCGCGTGCACGATGTCGCCGCGACACGCCAGGCGGTGAGCGTGTGGCAGGCCGCGTCGCAGGGCAGCGAGAAGGCGGTGGCGGCGGAGCGCAAGAATGTCTGAGGGCGGCGCTGTGCCGTTGTCCGTGTCCGATGCGGCGCCGCTGCGTATCGAGGCCGTCGTGCGGCGCGAGCATTTCGCCGAGTTGTCGACCGTCGCGGGCAAGCAACTCGCGCGTGGTGGTTCGATGCTCCCGATCGGTGTCGGCTACTGGATCGCGGTCGGCATCGTCGCGCTGGCGCTGTTCCGCTTTGCGGATGCCAATCTCGTCGCGATCGACGCCGACTCGTTCGGACCGAGCGAGGTCGTGTTGATCGCGCTGTTGAGCGGCGCCATCACGACTCTCCTGCTGCAATGGCTGATGGCGCGCAGAATCGCGGCTCGCCATCGCAATTGGTCGCTGCGCGAGGGCGGCAGCTATCTCGGGCCGCGCACCTTCACGCTCGACGCCGACGGCCTGCGCATCGAGGGTGCGCACGGCATGACGTTGACGCGCTGGCCGGTGATCGTCGAAGTGTCCGAAACGGCGCAAACGCTGCTGCTGTGGACCGACCCCGGTGCCGCGATCATGGTGCCGAAGGATGCTTTCGCCAGCGATGCGGACCGCGCCGCGTTCGTGGCACTGGTGGAGGCGCGAATCGGGGGTGCGGGCGCGGTGTGAGCGTCGCCCCTGCGGCGCGCGTGGGGCCAGCTTCAGGCTTGCCAAGCTTGCGCAGGACACCCGCAGGCCGGACAGCCGTCAACCCGCCCGCGTTGTTCGAGGTTTGAACCACGAGCCCGTGCCCGGCCGAAGATCGACGTTCATCGAACATGCGGCTCTGACGCTTGCGGCTGCCGGTGGCAGACGCGGAAAGAGAGGGCGCGGGCGAATGAAGGGGGCGGCCATCCGACGCGAGCCATCGGATATGCGGCACCAACGCTTGCGGCTGCCAGTGGCAGCAACTGATGCAAGGCGGTCGGCAGGAGCTTGGTACGCGAAGGCGTCGGGTTACGCGCGGGCGATGCGGTGCCTGTGATCCGCGACCGCGCGATCCGCGCTAACCCGACCTACGGTCCCTCGCCGACAGGTTCGCAGGCGCGTTCAGCGCCGATCGTACATCGATAGAGAGAGGGAGTCCGAGGGACACGTCCCTCGGGCGGGTGCGGGCGGCAGCCCGCCGCGCAGCGCGGGTTATGCCGCCCTTGGATCGCGCGAACAGCTATCGCGGGTGTTGCGGCTGCCGCTGGCAGCCGCAGATGGAGAGGGCGCCAGTTGATGAAGGGGGGGGTGAAAGAAGCAAGTCATCGGGTCACGCGCTCAGACGCTTGCGGCTACCAGTGGCAGCCGCAGACTTCATGTGGGTCGGCAATGTCATGGTGTGCGCGGAAGTCGTCGGGTTACGCGCGGGCGATGCGCTGCCGGTGATCCGCGACCGCGCGGCCCGCGCTAACCCGACCTACGGTCTATTTGCTACTGCTGTTACGAATAGCACCAATCTGCTGTTTTATCTCGTTGCGGTGATAGTTGTAAAAGCGGGTCAGTTCAGAAAAGGTACTATGGGAATCTACTGCCGTGGCGAGGAGTTCAGGCGCGCCCAGTGTCGTTTCAATGACGGCTAAATCCTTTATGAGTACCTCGCGCAGGTGTTTGGCAGATGTTTCAGCAAGCAGTTTGCCGTTAACCGTTGCAGCAATTACCTCAAGCAGGTTTGCTCTTGCGTTGAACTCAGATGCAAAATCAGGAGTTGCTACGGCCTTTCTAAACTTCTCGTCGGCAGTGGTGAGAGTTTCGTACCACGCCAATATCGTAGCCGCATCGGTAGACCTGTAGGCTTGCCGGACTGATGTCGCATTCTGAAGTAGGGCGTAGCCGGCGAATGAAACGCCAACGACTTGCGCTACATTGGCAAGCAAAGCCCAGAATTGGCATGCCGAATCTTCCACGGCTATTTCTTTTCCAGAGGTTCGGCTGGGGGCGGCGTTGTCTGCTGAGGCTTTGTGAGGCCACTGGTCAGTGCGTGTTGGAAATTCGAAGACGACATACTGTCTTGGAATTGGGGCCGCAGGTTTGGTCGTAGTTTTTTCATGTGGGCTCCTCTGCTATCAGATGGGGCGGCATCAGCGATGCCGCCCCGGATTTCAATCAGCTGCAGCCGCTGGTGGAGCCGCAGGTGTCGCATTTGAGGCAGGTGCCGTTGCGGACCAAAGTGAAGTTCTGGCACTCGCGGCAGCTCTCGCCCTCATAGCCGCGCAGGCGCGCTTCGGCACGCTGGTCGGATTGTGAGCGGGTGGCGCGCACTTCCGTCTTGGTCACCACCGTCGACTGCTTGAACATCACCTCGCTCGACGGCTTCAGGGCGGTGGTGCCGTCGGTGGCGAAGGCGGTCAGGGCGCTCGACTGCATCTCGGCGACGGCGTTGAAGCTGCCACCGGCCGCGCCCGAACCTTCGCCGTGGCCACGGCCGCCGGCGATGCGGACGATGCCGCGCACGAGGCCCTTCGAGACGAGCTTCTGCGCCTGCGGCTCGAGCGCCAGATCCTCGTCGGTCTCGGCGTCGGACGAACCGAGGCCGGTCTCGCCGACGATCTCGCGCGGATCGACGTGGGCGAGGTCGTGACGGCCGAGGTACGACACGGCGAGTTCGCGGAAGATGTAGTCGAGGATCGAGGTCGCGTTCTTGATGGTCTCGTTGCCCTGCACGATGCCGGCCGGCTCGAAGCGCGTGAAGGTGAACGCCTCCACGTACTCTTCCAGCGGCACGCCGTACTGCAGGCCCAAGGAGATGGCGATGGCGAAGTTGTTCATCAACGAGCGGAAGGCGGCGCCTTCCTTGTGCATGTCGATGAAGATCTCGCCGACGCGGCCGTCGTCGTACTCACCCGTGCGCAGGTAGACCTTGTGGCCGCCGACGCTGGCCTTCTGCGTGTAGCCCTTGCGGCGCGAGGGCAGCTTCTCGCGATCCTGCCCGTCGGCCTGCTTCAGGCGCTCCTCCAGCTCGTGCACGCGCTGGGCGAGACGCTGGGCGGCGACGAGCGCGCGCTCGACCGCCGGGTTCTGCGCGGTGAGCTTTTCCGCCGTCTCGTCCTGCTCCTCGTCGGTCTCGCCGAGGATCTGCGAGTTCAGCGGCTGCGACAGCTTGGAGCCGTCGCGATAGAGCGCGTTGGCCTTCAGCGCCAGCTTCCACGACAGCATGTAGGACTGCTTGCAATCCTCCACCGTCGCGTCGTTCGGCATGTTGATGGTCTTCGAGATGGCACCCGAGATGAACGGCTGAGATGCCGCCATCATGCGGATGTGGCTCTCGACCGAGAGGAAGCGCTTGCCCTTGCGGCCGCACGGGTTGGCGCAGTCGAACACCGCGAGGTGCTGCGACTTGAGGTGCGGCGCGCCCTCGAGCGTCATGGCGCCGCAGACGTGCTCGTTGGCGGCCTCGATGTCCTTCTTGGAGAAGCCGAGGTGGGCGAGCAGCTCGAACGACGGATCGGCGAGCTTGTCGGCCGGAACCTTCAGCGTGTCCTTGAGGAAGGCTTCACCCAGCGTCCACTTGTTGAACACGAACTTGATGTCGAACGCGGTCTTGAGGTTGCTCTCGACCTTCTCGATCGCCTCGGGCGTGAAGCCGCGCGAACGCAGCGAGCTGTGGTTGATGGCCGGGGCCTGGGCGAGCGTGCCGTGGCCGACGGCGTAGGCCTCGATCTCGGCGATCTGGCTTTCGCGATAGCCGAGCGTGCGCAGGGCTTCCGGAACCGAGCGGTTGATGATCTTGAAGTAGCCGCCGCCGGCCAGCTTCTTGAACTTCACGAGTGCGAAGTCCGGCTCGATGCCGGTGGTGTCGCAGTCCATGACGAGGCCGATGGTGCCGGTCGGCGCGATCACGGTCGCCTGAGCGTTGCGGAAGCCGTGCGCGCGGCCGAGGGCCAGGGCGCGATCCCACGAGCGGCAGGCGGCGGTGACGAGGCTCTTGTCCTTGCACGAGGCATGGTCGAGCGGCACCGGCGAGACGTTCAGCGCTTCGTAGCCGTCGGCCTCGCCATAGGCGGCGCGGCGGTGGTTGCGGATGACGCGCAGCATGTCGTCGGCGTTGTCGGCGTAGCCCGGGAAGGCGCCGAGTTCACCGGCCATTTCCGCGCTGGTCGCATAGGACGTGCCGGTCATGAGTGCCGAGATGGCACCGCAGATGGCGCGGCCGTCGACCGAGTCGTAGGGGATGCCGGCCGCCATCAGCAGGCCGCCGATGTTGGCGAAGCCGAGGCCAAGCGTGCGGTAGCGATACGACAGCTCGGCGATCTGGCGCGACGGGAACTGCGCCATCAGCACGGAGATCTCGAGCACGATGGTCCACAGCCGGCAGGCGTGCTCGAAGGACTCGATGTCGAAGGCGCCGTCGGCGTGACGGAACGTCATCAGGTTCATCGAGGCGAGGTTGCAGGCCGTGTCGTCGAGGAACATGTACTCGGAGCACGGGTTCGAGGCGCGGATCTCACCCGACTTCGGGCAGGTGTGCCAGTCGTTGATGGTGGTGTGGAACTGGATGCCCGGATCGGCGGAGGCCCAGGCGGCATAGCCGATCTGTTCCCACAGCTCGCGCGCGTCGAGCGTCTTCACGGTCTTGTTGCCGAGACGCGACGTGAGGTTCCAGGCGCCGCCCTTCTCGACGGCGGTGAGGAAGGCGTCGGTCACGCGCACCGAATTGTTGGAGTTCTGGCCCGAGACGGTGAGGTAAGCCTCCGAATCCCAGTCGGTGTCGTAGGTGTCGAAGGCGATGTCCTTGTAGCCCTGCTTCGCGAACTGGACGACGCGCAGGATGTAGTTCTGCGGGATCTCGTCACGGCGCGCGTCCTTGATGGCGCGCTTCAGCGCCGGATTCTTGGCCGGATCGTAGCAGTCGTCGCCGTCGGCCTCGCAGTTGACGCAGGCCTTCATGATGGCCTTGAGCCGCTTGTGGGCGATCTTGGAGCCGGTGACGAGGGCGGCGACTTTCTGCTCTTCCTTCACCTTCCAGTTGATGTACTCCTCGATGTCCGGGTGATCGACATCGACGACGCACATCTTGGCGGCGCGGCGCGTGGTGCCGCCCGACTTGATGGCGCCGGCGGCGCGGTCGCCGATCTTGAGGAAGCTCATCAGGCCCGA
>CALFEM010000399.1 GCA_937950105.1 uncultured Alphaproteobacteria bacterium
TGCCTAAGTGACTGGAGTTCAGCGTGTGCTCTTCCGATCTCTCGCGTTCGCACATCTTCTGGCGCTCGATGCGCCGCACGAGGATGCCCGCGCCTATCGCCTCGATCGCTTCCGCACCGGACATCTGATCGACGAGAAGGGCATGGGCAACCAGCCCAACCTGCACTGAACCGGTCAACCGCACGCTTAGAGGATTATCTCGATGCGCATCGCCTGCCCGCACTGCGGAGACCGCGGCCTCGACGAGTTCGTCTTTCTCGGCGATGCGCGCGTGACGCGACCAATGGCGGATGCGGCCGAGCCGGCGGACGCCTTCCACGCCTACGGCTATCTGCGAATGAATCCTGCCGGACCAACTGACGAGCTTTGGTTCCACGCCGCGGGCTGTCACGCTTGGCTCGTGGTGACGCGCGACACCCGCACGCATGTGATTGCGTCAGTGCGGCTCGCTCGGGATGTCGCGCTGGAGCTCCGCGCGGTCGCATCGACGACAGAGGACGCAAGCGCATGAGCGGCCCGCAATCAAACCGCCTGGCCAGCGGCGGCAGGATCGACCGCAGTCGCGCACTACGCTTCACGTTCGACGGCCGCAGCTATTCGGGCTTCTCCGGCGACACCCTCGCATCCGCGCTGCTCGCCAACGGCGTGCGTCTCGTCGGCCGCTCGTTCAAATATCATCGTCCGCGCGGAATCCTGTCGGCCGGTTCCGAGGAGCCCAACGCGCTCGTCGAGTTGCGCAACGGCGCACGCCGCGAACCGAACACACGCGCAACAACCGCTGAGCTTTTCGACGGCCTCGTTGCGGAAAGCCAGAATCGATGGCCGTCGCTCGCGCTCGACGTCATGTCGGTCAACAGCCTTCTCGCGCCCGTATTCGTCGCCGGCTTCTACTACAAGACGTTCATGTGGCCGGCCGCCTTCTGGGAAAAGCTCTACGAGCCGATGATCCGTCGCGCCGCCGGTCTCGGTCGTGCAGCCGCCGAACCCGATTCCGACAGCTACGAGAAGGTCAGCGCATTCTGCGATGTCCTCGTGATCGGTGGTGGTCCCGCGGGACTTATGGCGGCGCTCGCGGCGGCGCGATCCGGCGCGCGCGTCATCCTCACGGACGAGAGCTTCGCCCTCGGCGGCCGGCTTCTCTCCGAGCGCGCAGAAATCGACGGAGGTGATGCCAACGCATGGATCGCGCGCGTCCGCGACGAACTCGATGCCCTCGCGAATGTACGCATTCTCACCCGCACGACGCTGTTCGCTGCTTACGACTCCGGCACCTGTGCGGCCATCGAGCGCGTCGCCGATCACCTTGCAGCGCCGCCACCGCATATGCCGCGTCAGCGAATCTGGCGCATCATTGCGAAGCAGGTGATTGTAACCGCCGGAGCGACCGAGCGGCCGATCGTGTTCGGCAATAATGACCGCCCGGGCGTGATGCTGGCCGGGGCAGTGCGCAGCTACATCAACCGCTTTGGCGTAGCGCCCGGCCGCCGCGCTGTGGTTTTCGCCAACAATGACGACGGTTGCGCAACCGTGCGTGATCTCGCCAGCGCCGGCATCGAGATCGCCGCGCTCGTCGACACGCGCGCATCATCGCCACAATACATCAGCGAACTGGCGGCGCACCACGGCGTCCGTCTGGTCAACGGTGTCGTCACCGACGTCGAAGGCCGCCTCGGTGTTCGCAGTGTGCGCATTCGCCCTCACGCCGGCGCGCCGTTCACGCTCGATTGCGACCTCGTCGCTGTCTCCAGCGGCTGGAACCCGAACGTGCAGATCACCACACATCTCGGCGGCAAGCCGCGTTGGAGCGATACGCTCGCCGCGTTCGTGCCGGGCGAGCTGCCACGCGGCATGAGCGTCGCCGGCGCAGCGGCGGGCGACTACGCCCTCTACACCAGCCTGGCCGGTGGCGCGCGCGCCGGCCACACCGCCGCAGAGGCAACAGGATTCTCGTCGCCCCCCATCGACACGCCACGCGCGGACGACGAACCCACGTCCATCGCCGCCTTCTGGCACGTGCAGGGCACGCGTCACAAAGCCTTCGTCGATTTCCAGAACGATGTCGCCACCACCGACATCGCCCTCGCCGAACGCGAGGGCTATCGCTCCATCGAGCACGTCAAGCGCTACACCACGCTCGGCATGGCGACCGATCAGGGCCGTACCGGCAGCGTCAACGCCATCGCGATCCTCGCCGCGCTCACCGACAAGTCGATTCCGGAGACGGGCGTGACGGCCGCGCGCCCGCCCTTCACCCCCGTCGCACTCGGTGCCTTCGCCGGACATCATCGCGGCCGTACCTTCAAGCCCGAGCGCCGGCCCGCTTCTTACGACTGGACGAAAGCCAATGCCGGCGTGCTCGTCGAAACCGGGCTCTGGCTGCGGCCTGCCTATTTTCCCCGTGCGGGCGAGCGCGACTGGCTCGAAAGCGTCAGCCGCGAGGTGGCCACGGTGCGTAGCGCCGTCGGCATTTGCGACGTCTCCACGCTCGGCAAGATCAACGTGCAGGGGCCAGACGCGCTGGCCCTGCTCGAGCGCCTCTACGCCAACGATCTCGCGAGCCTCAGGGTCGGCCGCGCGCGCTATGGCGTGATGCTGCGCGAGGACGGCTTCCTGATGGACGACGGCACCATCGCGCGATTGGACGAGCAGCACTACTTCGTCACCACGACCACCGCGAATGCTGCGAAGGTGTATCAGCACATGCAGTTCGCGCTGCAATGGCTTTGGCCCGAGCTCGACGTGCAGATCGCCTCGGCCACCGAGCAGTGGGCGCAGTTCGCCATCGCGGGACCGCGCGCCCGCGAGTTGCTGCGAGAGATCATCGATGCAGCGCACGACATCTCCAACGCAGCGTTCCCTTATCTCGCCGTCGGCGACGTCACGTGCTGTGGTGGCATCAAGACGCGCCTTTATCGCCTCTCGTTCTCAGGCGAACTTGCCTACGAGATCGGCGTTCCCGCGCGCTTCGGCCCGGCTCTCTGGCAACGCCTGCTGCTAGCCGGCGAACCCCTCGGCGCGTGCGCCTACGGCAGCGAAGCGCTCGGCGTGATGCGCATCGAGAAGGGCCACATCAGCGGACCGGAACTGAACGGCACGACCACGGCGGCGGACGTCGGCCTCGGCGCCATGCGCTCGAGGAAGAAGGATTACATCGGCCGCGTGCTCGGCGAACGGCCTGGTCTCGTCGATCCTGCACGCCCGGCGCTCGTCGGCTTGCGCCCCGTTGAGCGCGCGCAGAGGCTGCGTGCAGGCGCACACTTCATCGCGCGAACGGCCGAAGCCACGGCCGCCAACGACGATGGCTACATGACCTCCACCGCCTTCTCGCCGTCACTCGGTCACTGGATCGGCCTCGGCCTGTTGCGGCACGGTCCGCAACGTCAAGGCGAGATCATCCGCGCGGTCGATCCGGTTCGCGGGGAGGACGTCCTCGTCGAGGTCGTCGCGCCGGTGTTCATCGATGCCAGGGGAGAGCGGTTGCGTGCCTGATCCAATCCTCCAACCCGCGTCAGCCGTTGCAGCATGGACGCCCGTCGCCACGGCCGGCCTCTCGATCGACGTGCGTGACGACCTCACGATCGCCGGCATCGCGCCGTTTCGCGGCAAGGCTCAAGCCGTGTCCGAGGCACTCGCGGAACGCTACGGGCTTGCGCTGCCGGCAGCGTGCAGACGCATCAGCGGAGACGACATCACGCTGCAGTGGTCCGGCCCCGATCAATGGATCGCCATCGCCGGACGCGGCGCGGCACGCGATCTCGAAGTCGAGCTGAAGCCGCTGCTCGCGGGCCCGGCCGCGGTCGTCGAGCATTCTGACGCACGCGCCGTCGGCGTGTTCAGCGGCAAGCATGCCCGCGATGTGCTGGCCAAGGGCCTCCCGATCGATCTCCACGAGCGGGCGTTTCGCGTCGGAGACGTCGCCATCACACACGCCAACCACATCGGCGTGACGATCACGCAAACCGGAAACGAGCCCGCGTACGAAATCATGCTCTATCGCAGCTACGCCGACAGCTTCGCAGACTGGCTGCGTCACGCCACCGCGGAACTCACAGCCTGAACCGGCCGAGACTCCTCAGCGATCGCGCCGATAGACGATGATCGAAAGATAGGTGATAGGCCGCTTGATCAGTTCGCCGGGACCGTGAAGTTCTGCGGAATCGAACAGCAGACTGTCGCCGGGCTTGAGATGATAGCTCTGATCGCCGTGCACATAGGACACCTCGCCGGTCAACATGTAGATGAACTCGACGCCTTCGTGGCGAAACTCGGTGTAGACCTCGGCATCGTCGGCAAGCGTGATCAGATAAGGTTCGAAGGCGACGTCGCCGCCGACCGACTGGCCGAGCAGATGATAATGGTGACCGACCTTGGTGCCGCGCCGTCGGATGGCGAGACCATTGCCGACCTTGACGAACGAGCAGCCGCGGCTCTTCTCATGCCCGCGCAGCAAGTCGGTGAGCTGGATGTTGAGTGCGGAAGCGACATCCTGCAGCGTGCCGAGCGAGGCCGAGATCTGGCCGTTCTCGATTTTCGACAGCATGCCGGCGGAGATATTCGACTGGTGCGCCAGCTCCGTCACGGTCAGATTCGCCGTCTTGCGATAATCGCGCACCTGGTTGCCTATCGCCTGCTCGAGACTGCGCACGACCGGGGCGCCCGATACCGTCGCCAGCGCTTCGCGCTCGCGATCCGCGCGCGATCTTGACTTCGCCGCGTGCGCGGCGGCCGCCTTTGCCGTGGCCTTTCCGGCGGGCTCTTTCGCAGTCTTCTTCAACGTCGCTCTCCAACCCTGTCGCTGCGCGATCCTAAAGGTGGTGCAGAGGTTAGGGAAGCGACCTCGAAGCGGGCTCAGATGTCGAGCGTGTTGTCGCGCTCCCACTGCGTCAGGTGCGAGGCGTAGGCG
Source organism: uncultured Alphaproteobacteria bacterium (assembly GCA_937950105.1). GTDB lineage: Bacteria > Pseudomonadota > Alphaproteobacteria > Rhizobiales > Hyphomicrobiaceae > JAEUMD01. The sequence goes on from CALFEM010000399.1 coordinate 4,904, forward strand.
TTCCACTCGGAGCGCTTGAGCTTGGTGTAGGACTGGACGAACGACGGCCCCAGCAGTTCGCCGAGCTCGGTATCCTTCTCCAGGTTGCGGATCGCATCGAGCAGATTGAGCGGCAGCTTCGGCGCATCCTTCACCGTATGCCCTTCGGTGTACATGTCGATGTCGAGCCGCTTGCCCGGGTCCGCCCTGTGGTGCACGCCGCTGAGGCCCGCCGCGATGATGACCGCCTGCATGAGATACGGATTCGCCGCGCCATCGGGAAGCCGCAGCTCGAAGCGGCCCTTGCCCGGCACGCGCACCATGTGCGTGCGATTGTTGCCGGTCCACGTCACCGAGTTCGGCGCCCACGTCGCGCCCGAAAGCGTGCGTGGCGCATTGATGCGCTTGTAGGAGTTGACGGTCGGGTTGGTGATTGCCGCCAGCGCCTCGGCATGGCGCATGATGCCGCCGAGGAAATGATAACCCTGACGCGACAGACCGATCTCGTCGGCCGGATCGAAGAAGCGATTGTCGCGGCCGGCCTTGTCCCACACGGAAATGTGCGCGTGGCAGCCGTTACCGGTGAGCCCGAGGAACGGCTTCGGCATGAAGGTCGCGCGAAGCCCGTGCTTTTCGGCGATCGATTTGGCCATGAACTTGAAGAACGCATGCCGGTCCGCCGTGACCAGCGCGTCGTCGAACATCCAGTTCATTTCCCACTGGCCGTTGGCGTCCTCGTGATCGTTCTGGTACGGCCCCCAGCCGAGTTCCAGCATGCAGTCGCAGATCTCGGAAATGACGTCGTAGCGGCGCATCAGCGCCTGCTGGTCGTAGCAGGACTTGGTGGCGGTGTCGGCGTCGTCCGAGATCATCGTGCCGCACGGCTTGGTCAGGAAGAACTCGCACTCGACGCCGGTCTTGACGTAGAGCCCTTCCGCCGCAGCCTTCGCAATCACGTTCTTCAGAACCACGCGCGGCGCCTGCGCCACCTCGCGCTCCTCCATCACGCAGTCGGCCGGCACCCACGCGACATCGCGCCGCCAGGGCAACTGCACAACAGAGTTCGCATCCGGCATGGCGAAGAGATCGGGGTCGGCGGGCGTCAGGTCCAGCCACGTGGCGAAGCCGGCGAAGCCCGCGCCATCCTTCTGCATCTCCGCGATGGCCGCCGCCGGCACCAGTTTGGCACGCTGCGCACCACAGGTCGGTGTATGAGATCATGAAGTAGCGGATGCCATGCTGCTTCGCGTAGGCCGCGAGATCGAGTCCGCCCGAAGCGTTGACGGGCGATGCGTGCATGCCCCCGTGCGTATCGACGTGCTCGTTCATCACAACGCCCTCTCCCGGCAATCATTCGCAACACGACGGACGATGCACATCCGCCAACAGTCGTCTCAGAGGCTGCCCTGAACGCCCGGTATCCAGCTCGTCCCCGCGAGCGGGACACGCGCCATCGCCGCTGCTTCGAGCGTAAGCGCACAAAGGTCCTCGGGCTCGAGGTTGTGGACGTTGTTGTGGCCCGCGGCGCGCGCGACGGTCTGGATCTCGAGCGTCATGACCTTGAGATAGTTGGCGAGACGGCGGCCCGCGAGCACCGGATCGAGCCGCTGCGACAGCTCCGGGTCCTGCGTCGAGATGCCGGCCTGGTCGCGGCCCTCGTGCCAGTCGTCGTAGCTGCCGGCGGTGGTGCCGAGCGCGTTGTACTCGGCCTCGTGGCGCGGATCGTTGTCACCGAGTGCGACCAGCGCGGCAATGCCGATCGACACCGCGTCGGCACCGAGCGCCAGCGCTTTCGCGGCATCGGCTCCCGTGCGAATGCCGCCCGATACGATCAGCTGCACCTTGCGATGCATGCCGAGGTCCTGCAGCGCCTGCACGGCCGGGCGGATGCACGCGAGCGTCGGGATGCCGACGTGCTCGATGAACACTTCCTGCGTCGCCGCGGTGCCGCCCTGCATGCCGTCGATGACGACGACATCGGCGCCGGCCTTCACCGCGAGCGCCACGTCGTAGTAGGGCCGTGTCGCTCCGATCTTCACGTAGATCGGCTTCTCCCAGTCGGTGATCTCGCGCAGCTCGAGGATCTTGATTTCGAGATCGTCGGGCCCGGTCCAGTCGGGATGCCGGCACGCCGAGCGCTGATCGATGCCCTTCGGCAGGTTGCGCATCTCGGCGACGCGATCGGAAATCTTCTGGCCGAGCAGCATGCCGCCGCCACCGGGCTTCGCGCCCTGACCGATGACGACCTCGATGGCATCGGCCTTGCGCAGGTCGTCGGGGTTCATGCCGTAGCGCGACGGCAGGTACTGATAAACCAGCGTCTTCGACTGCCCGCGCTCTTCCGGCGTCATGCCGCCGTCACCGGTCGTCGTCGACGTGCCGGCGATGGAGGCGCCGCGTCCGAGCGCTTCCTTCGCCTGCGCGGAGAGCGCGCCGAAGCTCATGCCGGCGATGGTGATCGGAATCTTGAGCTCGATCGGCTTCTTCGCGAAGCGCGTGCCGAGCGTGACGCTGGTCGAGCACTTCTCGCGATACCCTTCGAGCGGATAGCGAGACACCGACGCGCCGAGAAACAGCAGATCGTCGAAGTGCGGCACGCGCCGCTTGGCGCCACCACCGCGAATGTCATAGATGCCGGTGGCCGCGGCGCGGCGGATCTCCGACAGCGTGTAGTCGTCGAAGGTCCACGACTTGCGCGGCGTGGTCGGCGGATTGTGATACGTCATCAGTAGGCATCCGCGTTGTCGATGTTGAAGGTGTAGAGCTTGCGCGCCGAGCCGTAGCGCGTGAACTCGGTCGTCGCGACGCCGCTCACGCCGGCTTTGTCGAGCAGGCCCGCGAGCAGCGCGTGGTGCTCATCGCGCATTTCCTTTTCGATGCAGTCGGCACCGAGACTCTTGACCTTGCCGCGCACGAACAGACGCGCCTCGTAGATCGAATCGCCGAGCGCATCGCCGGCGTCACCCAGCACGACCAGCGTGCCCGACTGCGCCATGAACGCCGACATGTGGCCGATGCTGCCCTTTACGACGATGTCGATGCCCTTCATCGAGATGCCGCAACGCGACGAGGCATTGCCCTCGACGACCAGCAGCCCGCCGCGCCCGGTCGCGCCCGCGTACTGACTCGCATCGCCTTTGACGACGACCGTGCCGGACATCATGTTCTCGGCGACGCCGGGGCCGGCCGAGCCATGCACCGTGATGGCCGCCTTCTTGTTCATGCCGGCGCAGTAGTAGCCGACGCTGCCGCGCACATCGATGGCGAGCGGCGCGTCGACGCCGACGGCGACCGCATGCGCACCGCGCGGATTGAGGACTTCCCAGCGCGTCTCGTTGCTGCCGTCGCCCTGCCGGTGCAGATCGGCGTTGAGGTCGCGCAGCGGTGTCGCCGCGAGATCGACCGTGCGCATTTTGAAGTGCTCGACCATGGCGCTCAGCGCTCCCAGAAGTAGACGGTGGCGGGCTCCGGCTCCCACACGCGCGCCTGTTCGATGCCGGGCAGGCCGACGAGCGCGCGATATTCCGAGCCGAATGCCACCCACTGACCGGTTTCCGCCATCACCGCCGGCTTGCAGGCGATCGGATCGCGAATGACGCCGAACCCATCCCTGGTGCCGACGACGAAATTGAAGAAACCGTCGAGATCGCCGAGGCTCTTTTCCAGCGCGGCGCCGAGGTTCATGCCTTGCTGCATGCGCCACGTGAGATAGGCGGCCGCCACCTCACTGTCGTTGTCAGTCTCGAACGTCATGCCGCTGCGCACGAGCTCGCGGCGCAGGTTGTTGTGGTTCGACAGCGAGCCGTTGTGCACGAGGCACTGGTCCGGCCCGGTCGAGAACGGATGCGCGCCGAGCGTCGTCACGGCCGATTCCGTCGCCATGCGCGTATGGCCGATGGCGTGCGTTCCCTGCATGGAGGCAAGATCGAAACGCGCCGCGACCCCGGTCGGATAGCCGACCTCCTTGTAGATCTCGATCGTCTCGCCGACGCTCATGACGCGAATGCCGGGATGCGCGGCGCGCAGTTCAGCTCGCACAACATCGGCCATGCCGGACGGCACCGTCAGCACCGCGTGCGTGGATTTCACCTGCAGCGAAGAGTCGACACCGGTGATGCGGCGCAGATCATCGCGCAGGCCGGCGAAGTCCGTCTCCGGTGAGGCCGACTGCAGCGTCATCTTGGTGCGGCCGGCGGCCGGCGCGCCATAGACCGCGAAGCCGGCCGAGTCCGGTCCGCGCTCGCACATCGTTGCCAGCATGGTTTCGACGAGCGACCCGAGCTTCGGCTCCAGCGCCGCGTCCTTCAGGAACAGCCCGACTATCCCGCACATTGCAGATGCCCTCGCGTCGTGATCGACGGCCGGAAGCTAGCAGCGGCGCTCTGGCTTCGTCAACCCCCGAGAAAACATCTTTCGTGACTGGAAATTTACGAGCTTGGTCTATGATGCGGCGTCGCGCGCACCCGCAAGCCGTCGATACAGCGCGCAGGCCGCACCGTGACGCAGGAGCAGGAGCGATGATCGAGGTTCGCGCGATGGAGGCCGCCGATGCGCCGCGCTGGCGCGTGTTGTGGGCCGCCTACAATCGCTTCTATGAGGCCAGCGTGGCAGAACACGTGACGGAGCAGACGCTCGCCCGGCTGCTCGATCCCGGCTCCTCACTCATCGGACGCGTGGCTGTGCATGGCGGGAATGTCGTCGGCTTCAGCGCGTCTGTCATCCACGACGCGACCTGGGACACGCGCGCGGTCTGCTATCTCGAGGATCTCTACGTCGACGAGGCCGCACGCGGGTCAGGCGCCGGCCGCGCGCTGATCGAAGACCTGATCGCGCTGGCTCATCAGAACAACTGGGGCCGTCTCTACTGGCATACACGCGCCGGCAACGACACCGCGCGCCGCCTCTACGACCGCTTCACGCAGGCCGACGATTTCGTGCGCTACCGCCTGTTCTTTTGAAGAAGATGGACGGGCGTCGGTTTCGACGCCCTTCAACCGCACTCGCTCATGGAGATCGGAAGAGCGTCGTGTAGGGAAAGAGTGTAGATCTCGGTGGTC
>CALFEM010000400.1 GCA_937950105.1 uncultured Alphaproteobacteria bacterium
CGACCGGCGTGCCCATGACGCATCTGCCGGATCGCTTCACGCTGGTTCTGCGCCAGGACAAGATGGACGTCGATTGCGAGATCGTCTGGCGCGAGGAATGGGTCATCGGGGTGCGCTTCCTCGGCTTCCCGCGCCCGAGCCAGACACGCAAGTAGGCACGCCGGGATCGACGTCCTCAATCGTCCAGCCATGTGCCGGAGACGATGCGCTCGGCGGCGCGATCGACCGGCAACTCGCCCGCGAGCACGGCATCGGCCAGTCGGTCGAGCGGGCCGCCGTGTCCAGCCTTGATGCGCTGGGCGACGAGATCGGCGGCAGCGCGCGCGATCAGATAGCGGGCGCGGCGACGGCGGCGCACCTGCGCACCGAGCCGCATCACGCCGGCGCCGGTCTCGTCGATCACCCGCAGCAGTTCGCCGACACCGTCGCCCGATGTCGCCGTGGTCTTGACCAGCGGCACCTTGCCGGCCTGTCCTGCGCGGATCGAGAGTGCGCCCTGCAACTGCTGCAGCGTGCGCTCGGCGCCTTCGCGGTCGCCCTTGTTGACGACGAGAATGTCGGCGATCTCGAGCAGGCCGGATTTCATCGCCTGGATGTCGTCGCCGAGACCCGGCGCCGAGATGACGACGCGCACGTCCGCGACCTCGGCGACGTCGATCTCGTTCTGTCCGGTGCCGACGGTTTCGAGCACGATGACGTCGAAGCGGGCGGCGTCGAGCGCGTCGATGATGCGTACCGCCGCCGGTGACAGGCCGCCAAGGTAGCCGCGGCTCGCGAGCGAGCGCACGAAGACGCCGTCGTCGTCGAGAGCTGCCGACATGCGGATGCGGTCGCCGAGGATGGCGCCGCCGGAGATCGGGCTCGAGGGATCGACGGCGATGACGCCGACGGTGCGGCCCGCGGCGCGCAACTCCCGGATCAGCGCGTTGACGAGGGTGGATTTGCCGGCGCCGGGCGGTCCGGTGAAGCCGACGACGAGGGCGTGACCGAGATGCGGCTGCAGCGCCTTCAGCAAATCGACGGCGGCCGGAGAAAGGCGCTCCAGTTCGGTAATGGCGCTCGCCACGGCGCGCCGCTCCCGCCGCACGAGGCGCTCGGTCAGGCTCGCAACGCCGGCGTCGGTGGCGCGCGACACATCAGGGCGCACGGCGGGGAGTTCGCTGTTCGTCATGGGCGCTTGTTACGGCTCGGGCCCGGCACCATCAACTGCAAAGACGGGGCGTGCCGCTGCGAAATTCAGAAATGCGTGGTCAGCGCCGCATCGGCCACCCGCGACGAGGGCGGCGCGGCAGCGGCCCGGATGGCCGGCACGATCGCCTCGGCGCTGTCGACGACGATGAAGCGGACGTTGAGACCGTTGCGGATGAACTGGTCGTCGCGCATGTGCGCGAGCAGCTTCAGGAACGGCTCCCAGAAGCCGTCGATGTTGGCGACCACGATCGGCTTGGTATGGCGGCCGAGCTGCGACCAGGTGAGCTGTTCGACCAGTTCCTCGAGCGTGCCGATGCCGCCCGGAAGCGCGACGAAGGCGTCGGAGCGCTCGAACATCAGCCGTTTGCGCACGTGCATGTCCTCGGTGACGATCAGCTCGTTCACGTCGGTCAGCATGTGTTCCTTCTCGGTCAGGAACTTCGGAATGATGCCGGTGACGCGACCGCCGGCTGCGAGTGTGGCGCGCGCCACCTCGCCCATCAGGCCGAGCCCGCCGCCGCCGTAGACGAGGCCGATGCCGTGGGCGGCGAAGCTTGCTCCGAGCGCGCGGGCGGCCTCGGCGTAGACCGGCTTGGCGCCGGGCCCGGAGCCGCAATAGACGCAGACGTTGGAGACGACTCCGGGTTCGGCGGAGGGTTCCGGCTGCCCTGGTGCGGCCGCACTCGCCTCGGGGGCGGTATCAGCGGCGGCGGACCGGCGCTTGGCGGCCGGTGCGGCGGTCGATCCATTGCCGGAGTTGCGGGGAGAAGCAGATTTCGACTTCCTGGCCATGCAATACGCTTTGTTGTTGGTCGGTCAGAAGCATATGGGGACGTTGGCCGACGGGGGAAGCGAGGATAGCGCGAGTTTCGCGATTGCCCTAGACGCGATTGCCCGCGAGGTCCCTTCGCGAACGTCGGCGTCAAGCCAAAACCTTGTTTGAAAACACTATTCAGGTCGTAACGTAGTATGCGCCCGATCTGCGGCGCGCGGCGTGGCTTTTCCTACGCGGCATTCGCGACACAGTATTCCGGTGATCTCGGGTGCCCGTTTGCCGTCGCCCCAATTCCATGCTTAGTGGTGCGAAGGAGGCTCAGCCGGCGTCGAGCGAAGGCCCGTAGCTCGCTGAATTCGTTTTGTGTTCTCAGGTTGCTTTCGGGGTGAATTCGGGATGCGCGGCCTCAGTCTGCTCGCGATCGGGGCGTTGGCCGGCGCCGTCTACGGATGGCTGCCGCCGGAACCTGCCGAGCGTGGTGCGTCCGTCGCCCTGAGATCGGAAGAGCGTCGTGTAGGGAAAGAGTGTAGATCTCGGTGG
>CALFEM010000401.1 GCA_937950105.1 uncultured Alphaproteobacteria bacterium
GCGGCCGGTCGTGGGATCCGCGGCCGCCGTCGACGATGAATCCGCCACCGGCGAACGAGGCGATGCCGATGGCGGATCGCCGGCCGCGATCGGCGAGCGCGCCCATCAATTCGGCTCCGGGCGTGCGACCGTCGAGGCCGAGGCAGCCGCCAGCAATGGCCAGCGCCAGCTGCGTCCCCGAGCCGAGGCCGGCGTGGGCGGGAATGGCGCGCGCGACGTGGACATCGAAGGCGCCGTCGAGCCGCGTCGCCGCCGCGAGTGTGTCGAGAATGGAGAGAACGCGCCGCGCCTCCGGACCGGAGGCAGAATGTGCGCCGGTCGCCGAGCGGCGCACCACCACCTCGGTCGCCGGCTCGTCGATGGCCAGCCCGACGCTGCCGTAGCGCCGCCCGATCTCGCCGTTGAGATCGACGAAGCCGAGATGCAGGCGGGCGGGCGCGATGACGCGAAGCGCGCGGCTTTCGCTCATAGCGCGCATCGCGCACCCGTCCGGCCGGCTTCGGCGGGGTTGCACGGAGGCGTCACATCGCTCACGTTCTCTGTCACGCATCAACTCCGGATAATCGGGAAGGAACTCTAGCATGGTCCAGGAGCGGGAAAAGCCGATGGAAGAGGCCGAGGTCAAGGCCTGGCTCGCGAAAAACCTGCCGAAATGGTCGTACGACGCCGGCTGGATCAAACGCACCTACAAGACGAACAGCTGGAAAGGCACGCTGATGGTGGTGAATACGGTCGGCCATCTGGCCGAGGCGGCGTGGCACCACCCGGACATGACGCTCTCGTACGCCTGGGTCGAGGTGCGACTGATGACGCACACGGCAAAGGGGATCACGCCGAAAGACCTTGCGCTCGCCGCCAAGATCGAGGACGTGGTGCAGTGGCAGCCGGGGACCGAGGGCAAGGGTCTCGAAGGCACGCCGCAGGGCGACCAGCGCTTCGCCTACATCAAGTACGATTGACGGTTTCGAACGAGAACGATGGCGGCGTCGCGGACGCCGTCACACCACAACCAGAGGCGGAACGCCCACCATGAGCACCGGCCTGCCGTTCGACGCGATCGTCGCGCTCGGCTCCAATATCGGCGATATCCGCGCCAACATGGCGCGCGCTCTCGAACTGCTGTGCGAAGCGGGCGATGTACGTGTCGTCGCGCGCTCGCGCGACTTCAAGACGCCGCCGTGGGGCATCACCGATCAGCCGTGGTTCGCCAACGCCTGCGCCGGCGTCGCCACCGCACTGGGGGCGCGCGAACTGCTCGCGCGCTGCCTCGACGTCGAGCGGCGCATGGGGCGCGTGCGGGCCGAGAAGTGGGGACCGCGCCTGATCGATCTCGACGTACTGGTACATCGTGAGGGCGCTATCGGCGAGGCCGATCTCTTGCTGCCGCACCCGCGCATCACCGAGCGCGCGTTCGTGTTGGCACCGCTCGCCGACATTGCGCCGGGGCTGGTTCTCGACGGACGGACGGTCGCCACGTGGCTTGCCCGCGTCGATACAGCGGGGGTGGAGCCGTTCGAGGGCTCGCTCGTTCACCTGGCGGACTGAGCCGAGCGGCTTTCGCGAGCCGGAGCGCCAAACCGTCGTGTCGCCTGCCG
>CALFEM010000402.1 GCA_937950105.1 uncultured Alphaproteobacteria bacterium
CGAATTTCTCCGGGGCATCGTGCGCGACCACAGGAAGGCGTTCCTGGGGACGGCAGCGGACGTCCGGGTGGGCGCCGCGGAGTAGAGCCGCCGCCGGATCTTTACCCAGGCATGCCCCGGCGACCGGCAGCCTCGCGCGCATACTGGCTCGGTGGCAGGCCGACGGTGCGGGTGAACGCGACGCTGAACGCGCTGGCCGAACCGTAGCCCACACGTTCGGCGACGTCCGTGATCGGCAGTTGCCGGTCGAGAAGCGGTCTGGCGAGCGCCATACGCCAGGCAAGCAGGTATTCCATCGGCGTGCTGCCCACCGTCCGGCTGAAACGCTCGAAGAAAGCCGATCGCGACAGCCCGGCCTCGCTCGCCAGTTGTGGCACGGTCCAGGGGTGGGCCGGCGCCTCATGCATGCGACGGATGGCGACCGAGAGCCGCGGATCGGAGAGGCCGCGCATCAGGCCGGGTGGAGTGTCGATGCCCGCGCTGGATCGCAGCGCTTCGATCAGCATCACCTCCATGAGATGGGTCAGGACCACGTCCCGGCCGGGCCGCTGCTGGCGCGCCTCCTCGCCTACCAGCTCGACGATCGTCGACAGGCGCCTCTCACCGCGCACATGCATCACCTTCGGCAACAGCGACACCAGCAGCCTCGCATCCGGCGAGGCGAAGCTGAAGTGGCCGACCAGAAGCCGGGCGTCTGCCGGCGCGAAGGGATCGCCGTGGCGGATTTCATCGTCGCGGATCGAGACGGCGAACGGGTCACCACTGGTCGCCGAGCGCTGCTCAAGGCCGGACATGGTGAAACCCGGTGTCGCGGGGATCAACACGAAGTCCCCGGCCTCGAGATCGACGGCCGCGTCACCATCGACGGTCAGGCGACTGCGGCCCTCGAGCATCACGCAATAGAATGGCTGGCCCGTTTCTGTCCGGCGGACGCACCAGGCGCCGGCGCCGCTTACAAGTTTCGACAGCAGGGCCTGCGGTTGCAGCAATGCCACGACTTCAGCGAGAGGGTCGATCAAGTTCAGGACTTTCGCTAATGCAATATGGATATCGGAGCATAATAAGTCCGGCGGAGATCGTCTACTGTTGTGGGAGCTCAACACACACAAGGAAGCATCACCATGAAGACTGTCCTGATCACCGGCTGCTCCTCCGGCTTCGGCCTCGTCACTGCGCGCTATTTTCTGGAGCGTGGCTGGAACGTCATCGCCACGATGCGCTCGCCCGAGACCAATCCTCTTGCGGCCTCCGAGGCGCTGCGGGTGCTGCCGCTCGATGTGACGGATCGCGAAAGCATCGAACGATTGGTCGATGCCGCGGGGCCGATCGATGTGCTGGTCAACAATGCCGGCATCGGTTGGCTCAACGCTCTGGAGGGGACACCAATGCACGTTGCCCGTTCGCTCTTCGAGACGAATACGATCGGCACCATGGCGGTGACGCAGGCTTTCCTGCCGCAGTTTCGCAAGCGGCGGCACGGCGTAATCGTCAATGTGACGTCGAGCGTGACGCTCGCTCCGTTGCCGCTGCTCTCGGTCTATACCGCCAGCAAGGCGGCGGTGAACGCCTTCACCGAGTCGTTGTTTCTCGAACTGGAGCCGTTCAATATCCGGGCTCATCTCGTCCTGCCGGGACGGGCGCCGGAGACGCGCTTCTCGCAGAGCGCGCAAGGTCGAATTGCGGAGAACGGTGGCTTCCCGGATGCCTATGCCGAGGTGGTGCAGGCGGTCTTCGCCGGCTGGGCGGAGCTTTCGCCAGCGGCAGTCACGCAGCCAGGCGACGTGGCTGAGGCGATCTGGCGGGCGGCGACCGATCCGTCAGCGCCGATGCGCATTCCGGCCGGTGCCGATGCCGAGGCACTGACGGACGCCACCGGGCGCGCGGCGTAAGGGCAGCTCGGCGGCCGGGAAAACGGGCAAACCTGCTTTTATCGTGGAAGGGATGGGGCGCCTTGCGCCCCATCGTCAGGCGTTGCGCAGCCGGCCTTCGATCAGGTCGAGCACGGTGCGGGCAGCATCCATGACGTTGGTGCCCGGACCGAACACGGCCGAGACGCCGTGTTCCATCAGATAATCGTAGTCCTGGCGCGGGATGACGCCGCCGACGACGACGATAACATCCTTGGCACCCCGCGCTTTGAG
>CALFEM010000403.1 GCA_937950105.1 uncultured Alphaproteobacteria bacterium
ACCACCGAGATCTACACTCTTTCCCTACACGACGCTCTTCCGATCTACAGCTATGGTGAGCATCGATACGTCCGATCGGTTGCGGCCGGGGGGAGGCCCGGCCGTTGACGGAAGAAAGGCGGAGGGAAGGACCGGCGCGGGGGGCGCGCGGCAGGAAGTGGCCGCGGCGCGGCGATGCCGGCGCCGGGCGAGACGTGCGTCAGACGAGGAAGTAGGCCATGCCGGCGAGCAGCACGACGCAGAACGCGACCAGCAGCTTCGTCATCAGCAGGAAGCCGTGATAGGTGCGGTTGTGCTCGGCGTAATCCATCGCCGGGTGCCCGGCCGAGGTGTCCAACGACATCGATATCCCTCCCAAGGGTGGCATTTTTTGACCGGAAACTCGTAACGCAACCGTGTTTTCCCTTCAACCCGTAAGGTAGTACACCCGCCGCGCCGGTTTTCCGTGGACCGCCGCCGCTTCGAACGGCGCTCAAAATGAGCGATGCGATGCTTCTGCCGTGGCGTCAATCGCCGCCAGCCGCGACGCGTCAGCGCGGCAAGGCTCCGCCGTCGAGCCCATTACCGCAATTCGGCCGACTTCCCGTCGGATCACCGGGCGAACAACAGGCGTCTTTGGGGGCCCGGATGACCGCAGCGAACCCGTCCATTGCTCGAAGCGCGATTGTGCGCACCGCGGCCGCATGCGGGCGCCTGCCCCGTGTGGCGCTCGGCTTGGCCGGCCTCGCCGTCCTCGCGGCCCCGGCCTCGGCGCTCGACGTGCTCCCCAACGAAAAGGCGACGCGCGAGGCGTGCGAGCGGCGTGCCTGCGAGGTGGTGCTGCAGAAGAGCGAGAAGGGCCCGCCGCTCAAGTGCCACATGATCAAGACGTGGGACCGCGACAAGATCAAGAAGAACGGCGAGAAGAAGCGCATGACCTGGGGCTTCGGCGACGCCCGCTGCGAGGTCTCGCTCGATCTCGACCGCGCGTTGCTGGTGCCGGCGCTGACGGCCGACAAGTATACGCTGCAGTTTCCGCCGCAGAAGGTGCTCTGCCAGATCGAGAACTCCGAGAAGAAGGCGGAGCCGTTGACCGTGGTCGCCACCCCGAAGATCAAGTTCAAGGGCGGCCACGCCGACAAGGTCTGGCTCAACGTCAAGGAGGTCGAGGGCCAGAGCGGCGTCAAGACGCTGGTGTGGACGGCGGCCAAGCTCGCTGACGGGCTCGGACTTTTCCACAAGGACACGCTGAAGAGCATCAACGCCTTCGTGCACGAGACCTGCCCGACGGAGTTCGGCGGCAAGCTCGACGCCAAGGCGCCGGCCGCCGAGAAGGCGACGCCCAAAGCTGCGGCGGCGAAGTCGCTCGTGCCGGCGGCCAAGGCGGAGACCAAGCCGGGCGCACCCGCATCCGCATCCGCGACGCCAGCGGCGCCCAAGGGGTTCCGCATGGAGGCGGACACGACGGCGAAGCCGGATACCGCCAAGCCGGCGAAAGCCGAGGCCAACTGATCCAGGCGGACGGCGCATGAAGGCCCGACGTGCCCGCATTTGCGTCTATGAGGCGGCGTGGCTGGTCAGGACGGTCGCCGGGCTCGCTGCGGCGCTGCTGTTGATCGTGCCGGCCAGCGCCGCAGAAACTGCTCCGTCGGCCACGTTGCCGGTGCCCGCTCCCGCCGCTGCCGCGTCGCCAGCGCCCGTTTCCGGCGAGCCCGCGGACTGCTTCGAACAACTGGAAAACGGCACCGGCGCCGAGATTGCCTGCGAGGTGCCGCTGCGGTTGTCCGCCGAGGAGCAGGGCGAGATCGAGAAGGGCTCGCGTGGCTACGTCAAGAACGTCGCCTGCCTGCTCACCGTGCGTATCGGCCGCGCCGATGTGGAAGCCGCGATCGCCGCCCGCGACATCGTTTACGAGAGCGCGCCGCAGCCGGTCGCCTGCACCGTCACCACGCACAAATCGAGCTTCGACATCACTGCCACGTTCGCACCGCGCTTCGTCGTGCGCGACGACGTCGCCGTCGAGGCGACGCCGGGGCTCGCCGACGTCAAGGGCGTGACACGCGTTCTGTCCTGGCCGGTGGTGCAGTTCGTCAACCGCTGGCCGTCGATCCGCAACGGGCTGCTGCAGATCGTCAATGCCTATCGCATCCACGCCCGCACGAAGGCCGTGAAGCGCTGAACCACGACGGCTTCACGCGCTCGACACGTGCGGCAGCGGCACGCCGGCCGCCTCGAACGCCGCTCGCTGGCGCTCGGCGACAATAGCGGCGTCGAAATCCTCGATGGTGTCGTTGAACAGCCGGTACCAGTTCTGCTTCGCTTCGAGGTGCAGGAACACGCCGCCGAGGCCGATCGCCGCGCGATCCATGAACACGAACTCGCGCGGAATGCGCACCGGACCCTTCTCCTTCAGGATCTTGTGCACGCTGAAGGCTTCCTTGCGGCCATATTCGCCGGGCGTCGTCCCTTCGGCGATGGTGCGCTCGCGATCTTCCAGCAGCGGCCCGTAAATGAAGCGCGCCCAGATCGTCAGAGCGTCGATCAGTTCGTCGTTGAGGCCCTTGAAGCCCCAGCGCTCGTAGGCGGCGACGACGCGGTCGCGATTGCCCGCGAGCAGGCCGCGATACAACTCGACGACGCCTTCGACGAACGCCACCGGGAAGGTGCGGATGCAGCCGTAGTCGAGCAGGTTGATGCCGGCCGGGCGGCCGTCGGTATCGAACACGGTGTAGTTGCCGAGGTGGGGATCGCCGTGGATGACGCCGTAATGGCTGAACGGATACCACCAGGCGCGGAACATCGACTGCGCCAGATGGTTGCGATCGCTGATACCGTGCGCCTTGTAGTCGAGCAGGCGGCGGCCTTCGAGCCAGCTCATGGTCAGCAGCCGCTTGGTCGAGAGTTCCGGCACGATCTCGGGCACACGGATCAGCGGATCACCGGCGAAGATGCCGGCGTAGAGCCGCGTGTGTCGTGCCTCGAGGTCGTAGTCGAGTTCCTCGCGCAGCCGCGCCGAAATCTCCTTGATGATCTCGGTGGTATCGACGCCCGGGTCCATGCGCGCGTGGATCTGGAAGACGACGCGCAACTGCGCGAGGTCGGCTTCGACGGCGGATTGCATGTCGGGATACTGCAGCTTGCAGGCGAGTGTCCGCCCGTCGTGACCGGTCGCCTTGTGCACCTGACCGAGCGAAGATCGGAAGAGCACACGTCTGAACTCCAGTCACT
>CALFEM010000404.1 GCA_937950105.1 uncultured Alphaproteobacteria bacterium
ACCACCGAGATCTACACTCTTTCCCTACACGACGCTCTTCCGATCTGGGACTTCGAGGCGGCGACCGGCTTGGCGCTCTGTGATCGCGACGGCGGCCTGCTCGATGCGACGCTGCCGCCGGGGTTCACCATGCCGGAGCCGACCGACGTCGCCGCCCTGTTGCCGGACGAGTTGCCGCTCGACGCAGCCGAGGACGAGGCGGAGCAAGGCGTTCTATCGCTCGATGAGGGCGGCGAAGGTAGCCGCGACAGCGATGCTGCCGGCGAGGGCGGGGTGGATGCCGGCGAGGATGCGCCGCCCTCTATTCCCCCCGGCCGGCCCGGCGACGGCGAGAGCGGCAACGGCGGCGGCATGGAGCCCTGAGACCCAAGCGCGGCAATCACGTCGCCAGCCCGAGCTTGCCGAGTGCGGCCGTGCGCATTAATCCGTTTGAGCGAAGCAAAAAACATGACCCGCCGGGTATTCTTTTCTGGCGGGCCGGTGCCGGTTTCGGCGAGTGACACGGCGCGAACCTTCGAGGGCGCGCCGACGAGAGGCTGGTGAGACGTTGGGCCTGAGGTCGTGGTTTCCGTGGATGCTCGGGTCCGGAGCGGCCTCCGGCGTCCCGCTCGATGCGGCGCTCGGGCGACGCGCGGCGGCGACGTTTGCGGCCCGTCTCACGTTCGAGAAGGTCGAGCGCCGGTTCGGTGATCGCGTCGCGCTCGATGGCGTCGATCTCGACATCGCGCCGGGCGAGGTCGTCTGCCTGCTCGGCCCCTCGGGTTGCGGCAAGACCACGCTGCTGCGCATTGCCTCCGGCATCGAGCGGCCAACCGGCGGCCGCGTGCTCATCAACGATTCCGTGGTGGCGGGACCGGACCGCTTCGTGCCGCCCGAAGAACGCAGCGTCGGCCTGATGTTTCAGGATTTCGCGCTGTTTCCGCATCTGACGATCCTGCAGAACGTCGCCTTCGGCCTCAAGTCGCTACCCGCAGACGAAGCCCACCGCGAGGCCATGAGCGTGCTCGCCCGCGTCGGTCTCGTCGGCTACGCGGATGCCTACCCGCACGTGCTGTCGGGTGGCCAGCAGCAGCGCGTCGCGCTCGCTCGCGCTATCGTCCCCCGGCCCTCGGTGGTGCTGATGGACGAGCCGTTCTCCGGCCTCGACGTGCAATTGCGCGACAGCATGCAGGAAGAGACGCTGGGCCTGCTGCGCGAAACCCGCGCCACCTGCATGATCGTGACGCACCACCCCGAGGAGGCGATGCGTCTCGGTGATCGCATCGCCGTCATGCGGCAGGGCCGCCCGGTGCAGGTCGGCAGCGCCGAGCATCTCTATCGCCACCCGGCCGAGCTGTTCATCGCGCGGCTGTTTTCGGAGATCAACGAGGTGCCGGTGAAGGTCGGCCGTGACGGCGGCGTCGATACGCCGCTCGGCCGTCTCGCGGCGCCGGCCGGTCTGGCGCAGGGACAGGCGGCGACGCTGTGCATTCGCGAGCGCGGCATCCGTATCGAGCGGGTCAACTACGCCGGGACGCCGCAGCCGGGGATCAACCTTCCGGGGCGCGTCCTGCACGTGAAGTTCCTCGGCGACGTGGCGCTGGTCGAACTTGCGGTGCAGGGCTTCGAGCAGCCGCTCAGGGCGCGCGTGGCAGTCGCCGACGGCTGGATCAAGGGCCAGGATGCGAGCGTCTCGATCTGCCCCGCGCACGTTCTCGTGTTTCCCGCGTCGGCGCCGGAAAAGCTCTGAAAACCAACGCGTTGGACAGACAACCTTGGGTCCGTAGGCGGCTTGCCGCTGTGCGGCCTTTCTGCAATAGTGCAGGCCGAGCTGGTAGAGGCGCCGCGGTTGCGGGCTCTTCGGGTCGCCATGCGTCCAGCGTGTGTGGCCCGGAGTGTCTCATGGACTTGGCGAGCGCCGTTGCATGGAGAGTTGAGCGTCATGGGCGCAATGAGCATCTGGCACTGGATCATTCTGCTGCTGATCGTGGTGCTTCTGTTCGGCCGCGGCAAGATTTCCGAGGTGATGACCGACGTCGCCAAGGGCATCAAGAGCTTCAAGAAGGGCATGTCCGAGGACGACGAGACGGCTGCAACGCCGCCGCGCACCATCGATCACGCGCGCCCCGTCGACAGCTCGAAGTCGGAGCAGTCGAAGGTCTGATTTGCGCTGCCGCGCCGTCGCCTGCCGCCACGCCCTCGCGGCGCCCGGCGGCCCGAGCTTTCGCGCCGTAGCGTCTTCCCTTAGCCCGAGAACGTCCGGGACACCGTCGCATGTTCGATATCGGTTGGAGCGAGCTGATGATCCTGGGCATCGTTGCCCTGATCGTCGTCGGCCCAAAGGACCTGCCGATCCTGCTGCGCACCATCGGTCGCTATACGGGCATGCTGAAGAAGCAGGCGTCCGAGTTCCGCCACCAGTTCGACGAGGCGATACGGGAGGCGGAGCTCGATCAGCTCAAGAAAGACGTGACGAGCTTCAAGGACGACATGGAAAGCGCGGTCCGCGATTCGGCGCGCAGCTTCAACGACGAGATGGATAGCGCCAAGCGCCAGCTCGAGATCCCCGAACTCGACAGATCGGAAGAGCGTCGTGTAGGGAAAGAGTGTAGATCTCGGTGGT
>CALFEM010000405.1 GCA_937950105.1 uncultured Alphaproteobacteria bacterium
CATCAAGACGATGCTGCGCGTGGACGAATGATCGCCGCGCTCAATCAGAAGGAGTCGTGACATGACAGACGTAACGGTCGTCATAGGCGCCGGCGGCATCGGTCAGGCAATTGCCCGCCGCATCAGCAGCGGCCGCCACATCCTGGTGGCAAATCACAGCCAGGAATCGGCTGACACAGCCGCGAAACTGCTTGAGAATGCAGGATTCGAGACCACGGCGATGCAGGCCGATGTCTCTGATCGCGCCATGGTACGAACGGTGATCGGCAAGGCCCAAGAGCTCGGGCCCGTCAAAGCCCTGGTCCAGGCGGCCGGCGTCTCGCCGTCGCAGGCGCCCATCGAGGCCATCCTGAAGGTGGATCTCTACGGCACCGCGATGCTGCTCGAAGAGTTCGGCAAGGTCATCGCGCCGGGCGGCTCGGGCGTGGTGATCTCGTCGCAATCGGGCTATCGCCTGCCCGCGCTGACCGCCGAACAGGACGCGCTGCTGGCGACCGCGCCGGCTGAAGATTTGCTGGCACTCGATTTCGTCAAGGCGGTCAAGGACACGCTCCACGCCTATCAGATTTCGAAGCGGTGCAACTCGCTCAGGGTGCGCGGCGAGGCGATCAACTGGGCGAAACGCGGCGCGCGGATCAATGCCATCAGCCCTGGAATCATCGTGACGCCCCTGGCGCACGACGAGCTCCATGGCGACCGTGCCGATTTCTATCAGGCGATGCTGAAGAAGATGCCCGCGGGCCGCGCAGGCACCCCCGACGAGGTCGCAGCGCTTGCCGCCCTCATCATGGGACCGGAGGGCGGCTTCATCACCGGCAGCGATTTCCTGATCGATGGAGGGGCCACGGCGAACTTCTACTACGGTCCCGACGCAGGAAAGTCGTAACGAGCTGCAAATGCGAGGCGACATGCAAATCTCACGGCGGCACATGCTCGCAACATCGGCGGGATTCGCCAGCGTTGCCCTGTCTACCGGAACTCACAGCCAAGAAAGGCGCTCGGTTATGCAGATCACCCGGAGCGGTTCACAGCCTTCGAAGGGCGCAGCGGAATACTTCACAGGCGCGGTGCAGATCGAGTCCCGTTTCCAGGGCACGGCACCCGCGCGCGTCGGCGGCGGCATCGTCACCTTCGAGCCCGGTGCGCGGACGGCCTGGCATACCCATCCGCTCGGGCAGACCGTGTTCGTCTCCGCAGGCCAGGGATGGGCGCAGGTGTGGGGTGGACCGGTCGAGGAGATCAACGTCGGAGACATCGTCTGGTTTGCACCGGGCGAGAAGCACTGGCACGGCGCCACGGCGACCACGCGCATGACGCATTTCGCTATCGCTGAGGCGCTCGACGGCAAGACTGTCGATTGGCTGGAACAGGTGACCGCCGCGCAGTACCAGCCGCGCTGATGATCGAGTGCACTGCGCCACACATCGAGGACTTATCGATGCAATCATCGAAACACCGGATTGTCGCGACGGTCGGTCTGCTGCTCGTAGGCGCGGTCGTTGGCAATGTGCCGGGCAACGCCGCTGAAATAACGGTCACCATCGGCGTCGGCATCGAGCTGCTGCTGGTTCCGTCCGGGACCTTCATGATGGGCTCCGACGCGAACGATCGGGCAGCAGCGGCGAGCGAAAAACCACGCCGGCAGGTGACCATCAGCAAGCCGTTCTACCTCGGCAAATACGAGGTGACGCAGGCGCAATGGGAAGCCGTCATGGGCAGCAATCCCTACACCGCCTCGCGCTCGAACCCGTTCTACGGCCTGCCCGGCATGGCCGAGCGCATCACCAGGCCAGACCACCCCGCGACGGTGTCGTGGAACGACGCACAGGCCTTTATCAGGCGCCTCAACGAGAAGGAGAGATCGGAAGAGCACACGTCTGAACTCCAGTCACTTAGGCATCTCG
>CALFEM010000406.1 GCA_937950105.1 uncultured Alphaproteobacteria bacterium
ACGGCGAAGGGCGCGGCGGCCCGAACCGCTTCCCCTCGGCCACCAGCGATCCGAAGCCCGATCCGCGTAACGGCGAAGGCCGTGGCCGCGACGGCGAAGGGCGCGGCGGCCCGAACCGCTTCCCCTCGGCCACCAGCGATCCGAAACCCGATCCGCGCCGTGGCGGTCCTGTCGAGATCCGGCCAGACACCGGCTCTCGTGACGGTGATCGCGACGGCCGGAACTTCGGCGACGGCCGGGGTCGCGACGGCGACCGCGACGGCCGCAGCTTCGGCGAAGGCCGGGGTCGTGACGGCGACCGCGGCGGCCGCAGCTTCGGTGAAGGCCGGGGCCGTGACGGCGACCGCGACGGCCGCCGCTTCCGCGACCGCAACGACACGGCTCAGGGCGAGCGCTTCCGCAATATCGAAGCGCTGCGGCAGGGGCGCCAGGAGCGGCGCGGCGCCAGCGGTCGTTCGTTCCTCGAGGAGGCCGACCGGCGCACCATCGTACGTGGCGGCGACCGTCCGTTCATCATCCGCGACGAGTCGCAGCGGTTCCGCCGCTTCGACCGCGACGCCAGCACGCGCAAGCGTCCCGATGGCCGCACGCTGACCTCGGTGCGCCGCCCGGGCGGCTTCGAGATCTTCAATGAGACCGGCCCGGACGGCCGCCTCGTGCGCCGCTACCGCCGCGGTCCCGACGGGCGTGAGTTCAACCTGATCGACAACCGCCGAACCTGGCGGCGCTGGAACAGGGACCGTGGCATCGGCTTCGCGATCAACATCGCGCCGCCGGTCTACCGCATGGCGCGCGACCGCTACATCATCGACTACGACCGCGCCTCCTACGACGACATCTACGAGGCGCTCGACGCGCCGCCGTTCGACGAGATCGACGGTCGCTACACGCTCGACGAAGTGCTGAGCACCTATAACCTCCGCGAGCGCATGCGCCGTATCGACCTCGACTCGATCAACTTCGAGTTCGGCTCGTGGCAGGTCGACGAGTCGCAATACGACAAGCTCGAGCGAGTGGCGCGTGCCATGAACCGCATCATCGAGCGCAGGCCCGACGAGGTGTTCCTCATCGAGGGCCACACCGACGCGGTCGGCGACGACATCGACAACCTGTCGCTGTCGGACCGGCGCGCCGAGGAGGTGGCGAACATCCTGACGCAGGAGTTCGACATCCCGCCGGAGAATCTCGTCACGCAGGGGTACGGCGAGCAGTTCCTGAAGATCGACACGAGCGAGGCCGAGCGGGCCAACCGCCGCGTCACGTTGCGGCGCATCACGCCGCTGCTGGCGCGGAACTGACCATCCGGCCCGGTCGCAGACACGAGAACGGGGCGCGTCACATGACGCGCCCCGTTTCCATTGTCCGTCCAATCGACAATCGCGCGTCGGTTTCGCCCGGATCAGTCGAAGAACGAGAAGATCGGCGGCCAAGCCGGCTTGTAGGCCCGTGGCGCCGCGTAGCGCGGCTTCGGCTGGATGTAGACCGGACCACCGAGCGACATGCTGCCACCGAAGCCGGAGCCACCGCGCGGCTTGATCGGTTGCTCGGACTCGCCGTCACCGTTCTGCGCATAGCGCGAGCGCGGCTTCAGATAGGTGCTGGAGCTGTCACGCGACGAGCGCTCGATCTCGTCGACACGCTCCTTGTGGTGGCGTGCCGGATCGTTGGCCGCGATCGCGCTCAGCGACTTGCCGGCCAGTGCGTCCATCATGCGGCGATCGTGCCCGTACATGTCGCGATACTCGGTGAAACGCCCGGTGCCGTCGGCAACCAGCGTGAAGTAGACGTTGTGGACCGGAACCGGCTTGGCGAGATCGACGCGATTGTTCTCCTGCGTCTTGCGGCCGAGCATCTGCGCGACGAGGCTCGGGTCCCACTTCTGGACTTCGGAGAACAGCACCTCGGCGAGCTTGCGCGGATTGCGAACGCGGATGCAGCCGTGACTGAAGGTGCGCTCGCTGCTGGAGAACAGGTGCCGGGACGTGGTGTCGTGCATGTACACCGAGTGCTGGTTCGGGAACATGAACTTAAGCTCGCCGAGCGGATTGCCGTCGCCCGGACCCTGCACGATGTTGAGGTAGCGGATGTCGACGGTCGCCCAGCGGATCTGCGAGGCCGGGATGGCACGACCGTCCTTGACGATCTTCATGCCGCGACGGTCGAGCAGACCGGTGTCGCCGCCGCGCAGGCGCGGCAGCAGATCGGTGATCTTCATCGAGTTCGGCACGCCCCACTGCGGCTTGAAGACGATGTGATCCATCTGGTCGGAGAACACAGGAGTCTGCTGGTCCGGCTGTCCGACGACGATACGCTCCTGGTGCACGACCTGCTTGCCGCTCACCACACGGGTCTGGAACTCGGGCAGGTTGTTCCAGATATGGATGTCGCCGAGCTCGCGCGGCAGCCAGCGCCAGCGCAACATGTTGGCTTCGAGCTTGCGCACATCCGGCAGCTTCGGCCGCTGCGGCGGCGCGTTGAGCAGTGCACGCAGATCGTCGTTGATCTCGCGGCGCGCCCGCTTGCCGTTGCGGCGCAGGTAGGCGCGCACTTCATCGCCGAGGTCTGAATCGAACAGCGTCGGGTTGGAACCCGGCTCGAGGCCGAGGCGCTCTCGCACCAGGGCCACCTGCGGATCGGACTGACCCTGCTTGATGACATCGCCTTCCGGAATGGGTGCCGGCATCGCGATCGGACGCGGACCGCGCCGGCCGGTCGCCTCGAGCCACGCCTGGCGCAGAGATTCGAACTGCGGATGCGAGGGATGCAGAGAGCGCAGCGCCGCCGCCGGATCAGACGCATAGGCGACCGAGGCGAGCAGCTTGTCCGGCTCCGGCGGCTGCGGCTTGTTGTCGAGCCACAGGCTGATGTCGTTGGGGTTGAAGCGCAGGCCATGAGCCTCGTTGGCATAATCGAGAACGGCGAGCGTCATCCTGACCTCGCCCGCGGCCATCTCGGCGAGGCCACCCGGAACGAGATTCGGCAACTGGAAGCGGCCGGAGCCGATGCCCCATTCGTCCGACTTCATGATCTCGCTGGAGACGGTGCGCGCCTTTTGCAGGAAGTCGCGCTCGCCCACCCAGAACGGGCCAGCCATCTCACTGCCGTAGAGCGCGCCGAGCTGGTCGATCGTCTCCTGGCGGCGGGCGTCACCGATGTCGGACTTGAGGCGGATGATCTCCTGCAGGATGGCCGAGCGCATCGGGTCGACGTGCAGCGGCTCGAGGCGCGGCGGCTCGACCGGCGAAGCCGGCTGCAGCGCCGCCTCGGCGGGCGACAAGCGGCGCACGGGAACCGGAGGGACGATGCCGGCGCGGGGCCCTGGGATGTGGTCCGTCCACACGCGGGGCGGCGGCGTATTGGCGGCCGCGACGCCGGCGAATGAGAGGGTGCAAACCGCACCGAGGAACGCAGAGACGCAGATACGCTGGAACATCGTCACCACTTGGAATGCTGGTTACGGGAACGCTAATGAGCGGGCAACCACTGTATTGCCACGATCGGATCGATAGCGCATCTCCCTTTAGCGTCAAAAGTTTAATAACAAACCATGAGAGACCGGTTGCAGTGCGACGTATGCGCAAGTTCCGTCCGCCCTGCCACACTCGCTTCCGAACGCCCGTCTGGCCGCCGCCGGGGCGCAACTCGCGCGCGGCTCGTTCACCATTGCTTGAAGCCGCTGACCGATCGGTGACGCCCGGACCGTCTGCTGGCAAGTTTCTTGCGCCAGTGCTCACGGCCCTCGCTGCACAGGGCTTTCTGAGACACGGGAGAGCCCCATGCGTGCGTTCGCGTCGATCGTGGCCGCTGCTGCGACCACGACGATCTTCACCGATTACCCCGGATTCGTGAATCCGAATTCGACGGTCCAGTCCTATACCGACAAGGGCCCCATCATCGAGATCGTGGTGCGGTGTCCGGCCGGCAGCGGAATCCTGTCCTACTCCAAGATCGAGCGCGTCTATTGCTCCGCCAAGCATCGCTGCTTCGCCGCGCTGTCGCCGGCCGTTGATCACACCTGCCGCTAAGGGTTCGGCTCTTCTACTCCTGGTGAGATTTGCTTAAGGGGCTGACCGCTAGACTGGGCGGAGTGATGGTCGCTTCGCAGGTCACCTATGCTACAGATGCGCCAGGTTGCAGTCGCCGACGACGACCAGGTCGACTCGGATTTCATTGGCGAAGGCCCCGGCCCATCCGGCCGGATCGACGCCGAGGCGCTGCTCGTGCGCGCGCTGGTGCAGGAAGTTCACACCGCCGCCCTGATCACGGCCGGTGCAGCCTCGGCCGTCAATGCGGCAAGCACCCGCCGGGGTCCGAAGGCATTGAGCGAGGCGCGGGCGCTGATCGCCGATTTCCCGGCCCAACTCGACGACTGGCCCCGCCGCATCCTCGACGAATACGTTCCGATCGGCACGCTGGAGGACATTTCCGGGTTCTATGCGCTGTTCAGGGATGCCCGCGGCCGGCTGTTGAGCTTCGAGCGAGAGGCGATCGCTATCGGTCTCGATCGCGCCGGCCCGCTGCATCTGCGCTCGCTCACCACCGCCTGGCGGCTGACCAGCCGTCACGGCCTGGCAGCGGCGCGCGGGCTCACCGTCGATGTCGAACAGTTGCTGCCCGATGCCTACGCCGGCAACCTTGCTACACTCACCGGACTTCTCAACGACGTCATTACCGGA
This sequence comes from uncultured Alphaproteobacteria bacterium, assembly GCA_937950105.1. Lineage (GTDB taxonomy): Bacteria > Pseudomonadota > Alphaproteobacteria > Rhizobiales > Hyphomicrobiaceae > JAEUMD01. Next base: position 4,677 of record CALFEM010000406.1, read on the forward strand.
CAAGCCTGCCTTTGTGACGCGTCCGGCGCCATCAACCTGCCGAACCTCGCCGAGCGCCGCCGCACCCCGCGCCGCTCGCTTCTGCAGACTGCCCACATCCGCTTTGGCAACTCCGAGGTCGTTGTTTTCGTTCGCGACGTCTCGCTCGGCGGCCTCGGCCTGGCGCGCATGCCGCGTATCGCCCCCGGCGAAGTGGTGATCGTCGAACTGTCGTGCGGCCGCGTGCTGCGTGGCCAGATCGCATGGCAGAACGGCGAGAACGCCGGCTTGCGCTTCGACCGCCAGTTGCGCCCGACCGACCCCCTGCTGTTCGGCTGAGGCCGGTCCGGCGAGCCCCCCCCCCGAAGGCGAAGCCCCGTGCCCGGCAAACCTGACGCCGCACGCCAC
>CALFEM010000407.1 GCA_937950105.1 uncultured Alphaproteobacteria bacterium
GAGATCTACACTCGTTCCCTACACGACGCTCTTCCGATCTCGATGCGCTTCTCGCCCTTGCCGGTCACCTTCACGAGCGCCAGTTCACGCTCGATCGGCGCACCTTCCTCGGTCAGATCGTGCACGCGATGCACCGGCACCAGCCGCTCGAGCTGATGCTTGATCTGCGCGATCACCATCGGCGTGCCCTGGGTGACGATGGTGATGCGCGAGACGTGCTTGGCGTGCTCGGTCTCGGTCACCGTCAGAGAGTCGATGTTGTAGCCGCGCCCCGAGAACAGGCCGATGACGCGCGCCAGCACGCCCGGCTCGTTGTCGACCGTGACGGACAGCGTGCGCCGGACGATGCTCTCGTGCGTCGTCAGGCTCGGGTAGTGGCTCTGCTTCTGGGTCTGCACCATGTCGACGTCTCTCTTCATCCGCCTCTTGCGAGGCTTTCGGGTCCATCAGGTCTCGACGCGCTCCCTCTCCGCGTACTTCACGGGGAGAGGGCCGGGGTGAGGTGCGGCAACGTGCGCTGCGGTTTGAAGCCGCCCCTCACCCTGACCCTCGCCCCATCAAAAGTGACGGGCGATGGGGAGAGGGAACGCGTCGTGCATTTGTCTCATGCTCATTCAGGATCGGGCTCATTCAGGATCGGGCCGCACGCAGATCCTCGATCATCTCGTGGCCTTCTTCGTAGGCCGCGATGGTCCACCCGACCGGCTCGGCCAGCGCCGCATCACGCCACTCCACGAACGCCGGATGGGCATAGATCGCATCGATATAGTCGCGCGTGTCGGCGGCGACCGGAAAGGAGTAGGTATCGAGCCGCGTCGCCACCGGCGCATACATCGCGTCCGCTGCCGTGAAATCACCGAACAGGTACGGCCCGCCGTGCGCGAACCGCGAGCGCGCCTCACGCCAGATCTGCTCGATGCGCTCGACATTGGCCTTGATGTCGTCAGTGAGAGGCGGCGTCCTGAAGCGCTTGCCGAGGTTCATCGGGCACGCCTGCCTCAGCGCCTGGAAGCCGGCGTGCATCTCCATGGCGATCGACTTGGCGTGTGCACGCGCCACGCGCCCCTCCGGCCAGATCGGCTTCTCGGGATGGACGTCGGCCAGATAGGAAATGATGGCGAGGCTCTCCCACACCTTCACCTCACCGTCGGTCAGCACCGGCACCTTGCCGGTCGGCGAATACGCCTTGATGCGCTCGGCGGTGTCGGGCTGGCGTAGCGGGATCACCGTCTCCTCGAAGTCGAGACCGATGGCGCGCATGACCAGCCACGGCCGCATCGACCACGACGAGTAGAGCTTGTTGGCGATGGTGAGGTGCATGAATGAACTTCCTCAGGGGTGTCGCATCATCGTCAAACCAGCGTCTTGCCTTCCTTGCCGATGGCCTTGCTGACAGCTTCGTCGGAGACGTCGTCGCCCATCAGCATGTCGTTGTGCGCCTTGCCGGACGGGATCATCGGGAAGCAGTTCGTCAGCTTCGCCACGCGGCAATCGAAGATCACCGGGACCGGTGTGTTGATCATGTCGAGGATGGCCTCGTCGAGATCGGCCGGGTGCTCGCAGCGGATACCCTTCCAGCCGTAGGCCTCCGCCAGCTTGACGAAATCCGGCAGCGCTTCGGTGTAGCTGTGCGACAGGCGGTTGCCGTGCAGCAGCTGCTGCCACTGGCGCACCATGCCCATGTACTGGTTGTTGAGGATGAAGATCT
>CALFEM010000408.1 GCA_937950105.1 uncultured Alphaproteobacteria bacterium
AGGCCGAGGCCGCCGCCGGCAAAGCGAATGCCTGAGCCGTCCAGCCCTCGCGGGTCTGGTGTGAACAAATCGAACGCCCGGCTTCATCGCGAAGGCCGGGCGTTTTTCTGTTACCGTCGAGCGTCTGATCGAATCTCGAGTCAGGCAGCGTTCTCTTTCGCGCCGGTGAAGCGCAGCCAGAGCGCCTTTGGCCCGAGCGTCTCGACGAAGCTGCGGTGGGCCGCTTTCTGCTCCTCGGTCACGACCGATGGCAGCGGGACCGGCCGTTTGGCAGCTGCACTCTGGCGCATGCGCCGCCCCGCGCCCTCGCTCGCGGCCGATGCCGTCCCGCGTTCGCCGAGCCCGAGTGCCGCCTGACGCTCGCCCAGCAGCTCGATGTAGACTTCCGCGAGCAGCAGCGAGTCCATCAACGCGCCGTGCTTTACGCGCTGCGAATTGTCGATGCCGTACCGCTTGCACAGCGCGTCGAGCGAGTTGGGCCCTGCCGGATGCTTGCGCTGCGCCAACCGCAACGTATCGACGACGCGGTCGAAGCCGATCGCCGGCTTGCCGACCCGATCCAGCTCCATGTTGAGAAAGCCGATGTCGAAGTTGGCGTTGTGAATGACGAGCTGGTCGTCGCCGATGAACTCCAGAAAGTCGCGGTGCACGTCCTTGAACAACGGCTTGTCGGCAAGGAACGCCGTCGACAGGCCGTGCACGCGCTCGGCCTCGGCCGGCACGTCGCGCTGCGGGTTGATGTAGACGTGATACTCGCGGCCCGTGGGGATGCGGTTGATGAGCTCCACGCAGCCGATTTCAATGAGCCGGTCGCCCTTCTTCGGGTCGAGGCCGGTGGTTTCGGTATCAAGCACGATTTCGCGCTGCATCTGGGTCCGCTCGTCCTGATCGGTGAAGCCGCCGTTGCGACTGGCCAGCTTAAGCGAGGGCCCAATGGCGTTGATAGGCGGTCCCGTCGCGCGAACGCAGCACGGCGAGGAGTCTATCGATTTGCGCGTGTGTTTCGGTGATCTCGCCCGACGTATCCACAATGAAGTCGGCGCGCTGTCGCTTTTCGGTGTCGGACAGTTGCCGCGACAGGATTTCTGCGAGCTTTGCTCCCGTCATGCCGGGCCGCGCGAGGACGCGATCGCGCTGCATGGCCGCGGGCGCGCTCACCACCACGGTCACGTCCACCAGCCTGTCGCCGCCAGTCTCGAACAACAGCGGTATCTCGAGCACGGCGAGGGCCGCGCCCCTGGCATGTTCCGCGGCGAGGAACTCCCGCTCGGCGTCGCGCACCAGCGGATGCACGATGGCCTCGAGCCGCCCGAAACCTTCGGGGACCCTCGTGATCGCCGCCAGCAGCAACGGTCGGTCGATCGCTCCATCGCGCGTCGTACCGGGGAAGGCCGCCTCGACCAGCGGCACGGCGGAACCGCGATAGAGGTCATGCACGACCGCATCGGCATCGAGCACGCCGATGCCGTGTTCGCGAAACCGCTCCGCCGCGGTCGATTTGCCCATACCGATCGAGCCTGTGAGACCGACGATCAGCATCACGTGTGCGCCTCGATGTCGGCGACGATGATGTCGCGCAGTTCCTCGGTCACTTCCGGGCGAACACCGAACCATTTCTCGAATCCCGGAACGGCCTGATGCAGCAGCATGCCGAGCCCGTCCACCGCCTCGAGACCGTGGCGCCGCGCGTCCGCCAGCAGCTCCGTTTCGAGCGGCACATAGACGATGTCGGCCACCACGCAGGACTTCGGCGCCCCCGCAAGATCGAGACCGAGGCTGCCTTCGCCCTTCATGCCGATGGTCGTGGTGTTGACGATCACGCCCGCCTCGCGCGCGGCGCACGATCGGTCCGCCCAGTCGACGACGCGCAGGCGATCGCTCCCGAAGTGAGCAGCGAGCGCTTCAGCGCGGGCGCGCGTGCGGTTGGCGATGAAGATTTCGCGCGTACCGGCTTCGAGAAAGCCATAAGCGATGGCGCGCGCCGCGCCGCCTGCACCCAGCAGCAGCACCGGGCGATCCTCAGCCTGCCAGTCCGGCGCTTCGCGTGCGAGATGCGTCATGAAACCATAGGTGTCGGTGTTGGCGGCATGGAGGCGCCCGCCTTCCAGCCACAAGGTGTTCGCGGCACCGACCGCACGCGCCGACTCGTGCACCACATCCGCCAGCCCGAACGCGACTTCCTTGTGTGGCACCGTGACGTTGCAGCCGGCAAAGCCGCGCTCGCCGAGATTGCGCAGGAATGCCTGCACATCCTCGGGCCGCACCGCTTCCTTGGTGTAGGTGCCCTCGATCCGATAGCGCTGCAGCCAGTGGCCGTGGATCAACGGCGAGCGCGAATGCGCGATCGGCCAGCCGATGACACATGCGCGCTTCATGTCTCGCTCCCGTGATCCTGTCCGCTCTCAAGCCATCAGCACGCCACGCCTGCGCAGCTCGGCGAGCAGCGGCAGCAGTGGCATACCGAGGATGGTGAAATAGTCGCCCTCGATTTTCTCGAACAGTTGCACGCCGAGCCCTTCGAGGTGATACGCGCCGACACTGTGGCGCACATCCTCGCCGCAGGCCGCGACATAAGCTTCGACGAACTGATCGCTCACCGCGCGCATGGTGAGCCGCGCGCTGTCGACCGCACTCCACTCCGCCACACCATTGACTGCGGTCACGACCGCCGATGTCAATTCGTGCGTGCGGCCCGCCAGTGCCACGATCTGATCGCCGACGCGCGCCAGATCGCCTGGCTTCGACAACAACGCGCCACCCAGAGCCAGCACCTGATCCGAGCCGATCACGATCGCACCCGGCTCGAGCCGGCTCACAGCCTCGGCCTTGGCGCGCGCCAGCACCAGTGCGACGTCGGCCGGCGCGACAGCATCGCCATGCTCCGCACGCATCGCGGCGCGCAAGGCCGGCTCGTCCACATCGGCGGTGCACAGCGAAAAATCGACAGCCGCCGCACGCAGCATATCGCGGCGCGCCTTGCTGCCGGAGGCGAGGATCACGCGCTGCGGCGTGCCAGATGGAACACCGGCCACGCCGCTCACTCCTTCACCGCACTCCGGGCGTCGTCCTCGCCGTTCTCCGCCGTGCCGGCACGCTTGTCGTGCAGCAGCTTGATGATGGCGGCCGCGGTCTCCTCGACCGAACGGCGCGACACGTCGATCAGCGGCCAGCCGTACTTGGCGCTGAGTTTCCTCGTATGCGCGATCTCGGCGGCGATGATGCTGCGGTCGACATAGGTGTCGAGGTTGCGGTCGGCGAGCGTCAGCGCGCGGTTTCGGCGGATCTCCGAGACCCGATCCGGGCTTGCGACGAGGCAGACGATGAAACAACTCGTCGGTTCGGTCAGCTGCTTCGGCAACGGGATCGACGGAACCAGCGGCAGGTTGGTCGTCTTGTAGCCGCGTTGCGCGAGGTAGATGCTCGTGGGCGTCTTCGATGTGCGCGATATGCCGAGTATGCAGATGTCGGCATCATCCATGTTGTCCGGCAGGCGGCCGTCGTCGTGCACCATGGAGAAGTTCAGCGCATCGATGCGGCTGAAATATTCCGCGTCGAGCACGTGCTGGCCGGCTACCGTCGGCGTGCGCGGGGCGCCGAGATAGCTCTCGAACACCTGCATGATCGGCTGCAGCACGTGCAGACAGGGGATTTTCAGCTCCTTGCAGCGGCGCTCGAGCTCTTCCGTCAGCGTCTTGTTGACCAGCGTGTACAGCACGATGCCGGGCGCCTGCTCGATTTCCTGCAGCGCGCGGGTGAGCTGCCGTGCCGTCCGCACCATCGGATAGACGTGCTCGATCGGCCGCACCTCGGCGTACTGGACCGCGGCCGCCTTGGCGATGGTCGTCAGGGTTTCGCCGGTCGCATCCGAGACGAGATGCAGGTGAAAGAAGCTCGAGGCGCGATGCGGCATGGCGAGGCACTGCCTGTGGACAGAAGCGCGAGTTATCCACGCGCCGGACGGGTTGCAGCGGCACCTTGCGGACCGGCTGCACGGTTCTCCACGGTGATACCCACATTTGGGCGCAAGCGAACGGAAAATCTTGGGCCCGCGCTGTCCCCGGGGATGGCCGCTCCGTCCGCTGGATCATCTGGCGAACATCCACTGGCCATGCCACCGCGTACCGGTCTCGCGCCACCGCGCAACACTATGACCCGGCGGATTTTTCTCCCTCTGGTAGCAGGAGAACGCTCGCGGGCACCAAATTTGGGTCCGGCGACGTGCGGCTGTTGGTGAGCGTTGGACGGGAGCGGGAGAGAGGTGGTATCTCCGCAATCCATCGGGGTAATAAAAAAAGAAAAAACAAGTGAAGAGTCTTTATCTGAATCTAGAGAAGGGTTTGCATGAGCCGGTCTGAGCCGTCGAAGTCCGCCGCCAGCCTCAAGCGCCGGTTCCTGAAGCCGTTCGCGGGTGAGGCGCTGTCGCCCCCGCCGATCTGGCTCATGCGCCAGGCGGGCCGGTATCTGCCGGAGTACCGCGCCACGCGCGAGGAGGCCGGCGGGTTCCTGGACCTCTGCTATTCGCCGCGCCACGCCGCCGAGGTGACGCTGCAGCCGATCCGCCGCTATGGCTTCGATGCCGCCATCCTGTTCGCCGACATCCTGATCGTGCCGGACGCGCTCGGCCAGAAGGTGACGTTCGAGGTCGGCGAGGGCCCGCGGCTGGAGCCGATCCGCGCCGACAAGGATCTCGCCCGTCTCGACCGGGCCAAGACCGGCACGAAGTTCTCGCTGATCTACGAGACGGTCGAGCGCCTGCGCCGCGACCTTCCCGACGAGACGGCCCTCATCGGCTTCTGCGGGGCGCCGTGGACGGTCGCCACGTACATGGTGCAGGGGGAGGGCTCCAGCGACCAGGCCGAGGCGCGGCTGTGGGCCTACCGCGATCCTGAGGGCTTCCAGAAGCTGATCGACACCCTCGTCGCCACCTCCATCGACTATCTCGACGGGCAGGTGAAGGCCGGCGCCGACGCGCTGCAGATTTTCGATACCTGGGCCGGCACCCTGCCGGACAACGAGCTCGACCGCTGGGTGGTGGAGCCGACCAAGCGAATCGTGGAAGCCCTGAAGGAGCGTCACCCGGACGTGCCGGTCATCGGCTTCCCGCGGGGCGTCGGCGCCGGCGCGCTCTGGTACGTCGGCGAAACCGGCGTCGACGGCATCGGCTGCGACACCGCCATGCCGCCGGCCATGATGGCCGAGATGTTCGAGGACGAGGACGTCGTGGTGCAGGGCAATCTCGACCCGCTGCTGCTGGTGGCGGGCGGCGACGCCCTCGACGAGCGCGTGGACGAGATTCTGGAGCTGATGGACGGTCAGCGCTTCATCTTCAACCTCGGCCACGGCATCGTTCCGCAAACCCCGCCCGAAAATGTGGAGCGACTGGTGAAGCGGGTGCGTAGGGTCGTGGGGTGAGGCTGCTGACCCACTGCTGTCATCGCGGGGCTTGTCCCCGCGATCCATTCCTCCGCGCACTCAGATCGGAG
>CALFEM010000409.1 GCA_937950105.1 uncultured Alphaproteobacteria bacterium
GGCAACGCGATCGGGCTTGTAGGCTGCGAGCGCCGAGGTGACGTCCTCGATGCTGGCGAGATAGACGCGCATGCCGACGAGCAGGTGCGCGCGCTCGGACGGCAGCAACGTGACGGCCGTTCTCTGTTCCGCGGCACTGCAGGTCAGTGCGCTCGCCAGAAGGACCAGCATGGTGTTCGAAAGCTGTCGTCGCATGAGCCCGCCTCCGCGCATCGTTGCTGCGGTCCCGAAGGGACTGCCGTTTGCTGCACGCCGGTATGATATGCATCAATCGCGCGCGCGGGTGCGGGAGCGTTGCATGCACGGGTGAGGACTGGCAGTCTCCCGGCTGAGGGCCTTGACGGAGGCACGCATGACGGCATCGCGAGAACGAACGCCCGAGGATGCGATGTGGCTGCTCGGCATCCTGAGGCAGACGTTCCTCGTGCTCGGCATCGTCTACCTCGCGCTGCATGCTTGGGTGAGCGGTGCGGCGTACGTGGCGGCAGGCGTGCTGGCGGCCATCGTCACGTTCATCACGCTCGGGTTCGGTGATTTCTACTGGGCCTTCACCGGGCTCGGAGATCCGGCCGTGCACCGCGCCGACTGGTATGTCGCGGTCGCGGCCACCGCCATGGCGTTCCTGTCATGGGGCATGCGGCCGTGGACCAACGCCTTCCTCATGCGGCTCGGCGCCGACGCCATGCGCGATGCCTTCGATGAGGTGCGCCCGGTGTCGGACCACGCCAGTGCGGCACACGCGCCGGAGCGCACAGGGGCGGCGGCCGACGATCATCGCCCCGGCGGCGCGGCATGAGCGGCGCGCGCGACGGAATCGAGATGTGGTTCGAGCGACCAACGCGGGACAGGAAGTCAATGAAGGTGGTGGGTCGTCGAGGCTCCGCCTCCCGGCGGGGACGCGGGGCTAGCCCCGCTCGTGCCGCGAGCCGCGACTACGCTCGCTGCTTCCATCGCCGATGCCGGACGAGGATCATGACGCTTGCGAGTGCGAGCGCGAGCAGTCCCGCAAGTACGATGACCGCGTCTCCGGGCAGGTTGGGGTCGCGCACCAGCAGGGTCGCGAGAACGATCGACAGCGCCACCGCGCCGGCCAGCATCACCCACGCCGTCACCACCATGATGCGGATGAGAAGCGGGCCCCGGCTTGCGGCCATGGCGGCGAACTCGGCATCGCTGAAGAGCGTCAGCAACTCGCGATGTCGCGGGTAGGTCGTGCGCGTCGAAGGGGGCGGCATGGCGGGCTCCGCTGTCATCGCATTCGTGTTCGTGCCGGTGGTGTGGCGATCACCCGAGCATGAGCGCACACGCGGGCCGGCGCTGTTACGGCGGGAACCGGCCGGCATGCAAACGCGAACGGCGCCTCCCTTGCGAGAAGCGCCGTTGTTGTGGGAGAGACGAGCCGCGCCGATGCGTCAGGCAGCGTCCTTGCCGTAGAAGAGCATCGAGACGTGTTCGGCCTCGGCGAAGAACAGCCAGCGCTCGGTGACGAGTCCGAAGGCCATCGAGATAACGGCCAGCAGTGCGGCGAGAGGCGCCAGCACCGGGAACAGCAGCGCGGCGATGACGAACAGCACGGGCAGCACGAACAGCGCCAGCTTGGCGAGGCCGCGCAGTTTCTCGGCGTGCTTCCTCGCGACCTCGAAGCCCATTTCGCGCATGACGAAGTTGGCCATGGTGTGGGGCGGGTCGAGCGGGCGCACCTTGCCGATGCGGCCGAGGCCCGTCGCCGCGCCGACCGTGTAGCTCTTGCGCTCGTTGGCGACCGCGCTCCAGTAGGCCGACTTGATGGCGAACGCCGCGAGGATCGCAACGATGGCGACTGCGGCCGCCCACGTCGGCACGCCGTCGAACAGAGCGAGCAGCAGTGTCAGCAGCACCGCGCCCGAGGCAAGGCCGAGCACGATGTAGACAAGCGGCACGGTCGGCTGATGCCAAGCGCGGATGGTCGGCAGCGAGGCGTAGATCATGCTGGTCGTGTAGATGGTGACGACGGCGAGGATGGCGGCGGCGACACCGGCGATGGCGACGATGCCGCCGGTCTCGCCCAGGAGGCCCCAGCCGATGCCGAGCACCGCCGTCGGAATGTAGGTGAGGACGGCGGCGACGCCCTCGCGCGAAAGCCACGACGAGCGCCACTGCGAGAACGCGCGCCATGCGCGCTCGGGGCGGCCGAGGTGCGCGGTCGACGACAGCAGGCCCGCCGTCAGCAAGGCGACGGCGATGCCGACACCGAACAAGCCGAACCAGGAATCCTTCGGCAGCAGGCCGAAGGCGTTGCCGAGACCGAGCCAGACGAGCAGGCCGAGGCCCGCGCCCGAAGCGGTGGTGAAGAAGATGACCGAGTAGGCGGGATGCATGTTTCTATCTCCTCACTCGATCACCGCGACAGGACCTTGTCGGCCCAGCCGAGGAACTTGTCCATGCGCGAGCCGCTACTCGTCGAGGCGGGGCTTGCAGCCTTCGCATCGTTGGCCGTCACGCCGTCGCGGCGCGCGCGCGGCGGCAGGTACTTGTTGACCGGCTTGAAACCCATCTCGGGCAGCAGGTCGTAACCGCCGCGCTCCTTGACGAGCTTCGACACCTTGCTCGAAGGATCGCCGAGATCGCCGTAGTGGCGTGCGCCCGTCGGGCAGGCACGAACGCACGCCGGGATCCGATCTTCTTCCTTCAAATGCGGATTGTAGATGCGGTCGACGCACAGCGTGCACTTGCGCATCACGCCGACTTCGTAGTCGTACTCGCGCGCGCCGTAAGCGCACGCCCACGAGCACAGCTTGCAGCCGATGCACATGTCCGGGTTGACGAGCACGATGCCGTCTTCCGCGCGCTTGTAGGAGGCTCCGGTCGGGCACACGGTCACGCACGCCGGCGTCTCGCAATGCAGGCACGAGCGCGGGAAGTGCACCGTCTGCGAGCGGCCCTGGCCTTCGACCTCGTAGGAGTGGATGCGGTTCAGCCATGAGCCGTGCGGATCGGCGCCGTAGGGCTCCTGGTCCGACAGCGGCGCCGAATAACCGCCCGTGTTCCATTCCTTGCAGCTCGTCGCGCAGGCGTGGCAACCGACGCAGATGTCGAGATCGATGACGAGACCGAGCTTCTTGTCGGTGGTCGCGGGAAGCGTTGTCATTTGCGCACCTCGCGGAAGCTGGCGCCGAACGTGGAGACATCGGGCAAGACGCGGCCCGACGGGTTGACCAGCCTTTCGAAGCGCGGTGAAGTTTCCTCCGCCTCTTCCTTGCCGGCCTTCTCGATTTTGACGCGCAGGTCGTACCACGCCGCCTGACCGGTCACCGGATCGGAGTTGGAGAAGCGATAGCCGCCGCCACGCTCCGGCAGCAGTTCGCTGATGAGGTGATTGAGCAGGAATCCTTGCGTCGCTTCCGGCGCATCATCGGCGAGGTTCCACGCGCCCGAGCGCTTGCCGATCGCGTTCCAGGTCCACACCGTCTTGTCGTTGACGCCGTCCATCAGGCGCACCTGACAGCGCACGCGGCCGATCTCGCTGCTGATCCAGACCCAGCCGTCGTCCTCGACGCCGATCTCTTTGGCGAGGTCGTGGTGCAGATAGAGGCGGTTGGCGGCCGTGATCTGGCGCAGCGCCGCGTTCTGCGAGCCCCACGAGTGGTACATGTGCATGGGGCGCTGCGTCACCGCGAACAGTGGATACTTCGCCTCGTCGATCATGGTGCCCTCGAACGGCGGGTACCAGAAGGGGAGGGGATCGAAGTAGCTCTCGATACGCTTGCGGTGGCTCTCCGGCGGCTGCACGGCGCCGTGACCGCGCGCGGCGTTGCGGAACTTCTGCATCGGCTCGAGGTAGAGCTGGAAGACGATCGGATCGGACGAGCCGATGAAGCCGACGCTCTTGGCCCACTCGAGGTAGTCCTTGTTGGCGTGCTTGAAGTAGCGCTGCTCGGGCGGCAGGTGGTGCACGTAGAAGCAGCCGTTGGCGATGTACTGGTCGAGCTGCTTGGGGTTGACCTCGCCCTTGCCGTAGCTCTTGCCGTCCTTGCCGCGGAAGCCGGCGAGCGGTCCGAGGCCCGGCGCACGCTCGTGGTTGACGATATAATCCGCGTAGCCGCCCGGATACTTCGGCTTGCCGTTCTCGTCGACGAAGCCCGGCAGCTTGAGGCGTGCGCCGAGATCGATCAGCACGGTCTGGAAGCCGCGCACGTCACGGTCGGGCTGCACCACCGGCTGGCGGATCGAATCCGCCGCGCCATCGGGCTCCGACACCGGGCGGTCGAGCAGCGAGATGCAGTCCCAGCGCTCGAGGTAGGTGGTGTCGGGCAGGATCAGGTCGGCGTAGGGCACCATCTCCGAGAAGTAGCTGTCGGAGTAGATGATCTTCGGGATCTTGTACTCGCCGGTCTTCGGGTCCTTGTCGGTCAGGTACTTGAGCACCGCCGGAACGTTCATCGACGAGTTCCAGCTCATGTTCGCCATGTACATGAACAGCACGTCGACCGGGTAGGGATCACCCAGCGCGGCGTTGGTGATGACCATGTGCATGAGGCCGTGGGCGGCCATCGGCGCATCCCACGAATAGGCCTTGTCGATGCGCAGCGGATCGCCGGACGAATCGACCAGCAGGTCTTCGGGGCCCATCGGGAAGCCGAGCGGCGGACCGGCCAGCGGCGTCATCGGCTTCACCGTGCCGTGCTTGCCCGCGGGCTTCAGCGGCGGCGGCGTCGGGCGCGGATACGGCGGCTTGTAGCGGAAGCCGCCGGGGCAATCGATGGAACCGAGGAGGATCTGCAGGAAGTGCAGCAGGCGCGCGGTGTGGAAGCCGTTCGAATGGGCCGAGATGCCGCGCATGGCGTGCATGGAGATCGGCCGGCCGATCATCTTGTCGTGGCGGCGGCCGGCCCAGTCGGTCCAGGCCACGTCGAGCACGACTTCCT
>CALFEM010000410.1 GCA_937950105.1 uncultured Alphaproteobacteria bacterium
GACCACCGAGATCTACACTCTTTCCCTACACGACGCTCTTCCGATCTGATCACGTGATGGCCGAGCTTCGCCAGCACCGAGACCGCGATCGAGCCGACACCACCGGCCGCACCGGTCACAAGCACGGGGCCCGCTTCAGGCGTGACGCCATGCGCTTCGAGCGCGAGGATGCACAGCATCGCGGTGTATCCCGCCGTGCCGACCGCCATCGCCTCGGCGTTGGAGAACGCCGCGGGCAGCTTCACCAGCCAGTCGCCCTTGACGCGCGCCCGCTCGGCATAGCCGCCGTGATGCGTCTCGCCGAGGCCCCAGCCGTTGAGCACGACGCGGTCACCCCTGGCGAAGCCCGCGTGGCTCGACTCGAGCACTTCGCCGGCGAAGTCGATGCCGGGGATCAGCGGCCATTTGCGGATGATCGGCGCCTTGCCGGTCAGCGCCAGGCCATCCTTGTAGTTGATGGTCGAGTGGGTGACGCGCACGAGCACGTCTCCGTCCATCAGATCGGCCTCCGCCATCTCGGTCCACCCGATCGACGAGCCTTGTTCGGATTTGGTGGCGAGTAGCGCTCTGAAACGGCTCATGCGGGGACTCCGTGAAAGGGATGGGACGCAGTTGGCGGTGGCGCTCACACTAGAGAGGTAAACGGCGCTACGGAACCATCAACGCACCCGCCGCCCACCCCGGTCGCTCGCCCGCACATTCCCCTCGAAACGGCACAGATGCACATCTCCGCACAAGCGAATCGTGCTGCGCTGCGAAGCACCACTTGTAGGACCGAGGTTGCACTGCAAACCCAAATAGTTGTTGTCCACAGTTCAACCAGACTTGCGGACCTGCCTGGAGGCTGACTGACAAACCCCATTGCCTACTGTTCACATTGGAATATATACTCGTAACAATCAATTTTACTCAGTTAATAGTCCAAGAAACACGAATAAAGCTCCAAACAGTACTGTTGTATAAAAGCCGAGTCCCGCTGTTGCACTTTCGCGTTACAACCCCCATGGGGCACTATTATTGCACTGCAAAATCTTTTTTCCTTGGCTTTCGACCTTGGTCGCACCTAACATCATCCCATCGCCGCTCCCCCCGGGCAGCGATCGCAACCGGAGAGCGTATTCGCCGGGCCTGCCGCAACGAACGGCCGGAAAAGACAACCGGAGGCAACGATGGAACTCATGACCCGACTGAATCTCGTCGCTGCGATGATGTCTTTCGCATTCGTGGCAGCGATCGTCATGGGGATGGTCTGACCTCTCGCGTCTCGCTGGCGGGCTTCACCCCCGTCCCGCCGCACAGACGCCTGAAGCCATCCACAAGCGAGCGTCGAACAGAGCAACGCTCGAGAAAAGACGGGCAGGCAGGCCGAAGGGTCCCCCCGCAAAAACAGGCAAATGGTTCCCGGCAATGGGCCGTGGAGCCGAAACGGATCGAGGCGCAGCCCGCGGGTTGCGCCTCTTTTGCTGTCCGCCCCCTGTTGGCTACGGGGGCGCACGCGATTGGCTCATGACCAGGCTCGAAGCGTCAGCCGCCCTTGCCGAGCGCGGCGCGCGCCGCCTTCGCCAGCACCAGCAGCCACGGCGCTGCGTGCATGAGCAGATCGAAGATGTCGATCGGCCTCACCAGCGTGCCGCGCGCCAGCATTTTCAGCTTCTCCCATATGTGTGGCTCGGGAAAGAACGGCGCCAGCCCGAGCGTCAGGGCGGCGATGATGGCGAGATGCCAAGGGATCTTGTCGAGGAAGTCCATGCTGTCTCCTGGCCAAACCGCGCGCGGCTGGCTGCTTCGGTCAACGCCGCACCATGTAGCCGATGATGGCGCCGACGAGCGGTAGATAGAGCGGCGGGAACTTGAAGGGAATTGCGGCAAGAAGCTGCGGCACGAACAGCAGTGCCGCGCCGATGATGGCGCCGAGCAGAGCACTCGCCAGCGCCGCCGTCGACGGCATGCGCACATCCTTCAGCGCGAACGACCCGAGCACGCCGACCACCCAGACGATGACGGCGAAGATGGCCGCATGCACGAAGGTGCGCGGATCGCCTTGCACCGGAATGTAACGCAGCACCGCCGGCGCTCCGAAGAACGCCGCAACGAACTGCAGCACGACAAGCAACAGGTAGCCGATCATGTATCCCTCCCCCGATCTGCTCCTTGTCGATAGCCGACACGGGATCGCCTGTCACTGTGCGTTGCGTCTCCGCGCAGGCGAGGCAGAACAGACCGCGACGCCGTCGGTCCGCCCCTCCTGCGGAAGGACGCGCTCAGCCCTCGTCGATGACATCGCAATGGACATGAAAGCTTTCGAGCGTGCCCGGCCCGAAGTTGGTGACCATGGCAACGTCGGCAGCGTCGCGGCCGCGCGCGATCAACACGCGGCCGATGCGCGGCACCAGGTTGCGCGGATCGAACACGTACCATTGCCCGCCGAGATAGGCCTCGAACCAGGCGGCGAAGTCGCCCGGTGGATACGGCGGCGGCTGGCCTGCATCGCCGAGGTAGCCGGTGCAGTAGCGCGCCGGAATGTTCAGGGCGCGGCAGAAGGCGACCGCGAGATGCGCATAATCGCGGCAGACGCCGACGCGCTCGCGCCAGGCATCGGAGGCGGACCGCGTCGGGCGGGCATCGGCGTAGCTGAAGGTGATGTGATGGTGCACGTGATTGCAGATCGCCTGCACGCGGGGCCATCCGGGTGGTGTCGCACCGAACAGGCTCCACGCCAGATCGAGCAGGTTGTCGCTGTCGCAAAACCGGCTCGGCAGCAGGAACACGATCGCCTCGTCGGGCAACTGCTCGACGGGAATTTGCAGCGCATGCGGCACTACCGGATCGGCGAGCCCGCTGTCGGCGACGATCGTATCGGCCGAGATGCGCAGCTTGCCTGCCGGCGCGACGATGCGGCAGCACCAATTGCCAAAGCCATCGCGATAACCCGACATCGGCAGCGACGGCTCGAGCTTGATGTGGTCCGGCGCCTCGAGGTCCGAGACGCGCGTGTAGTGCACGTTGAGCATGAGGATCGCGGGGGTCGGCTGCGGAAATGCGTATCGCAACTCGTAGCCGACGCGCTGTCTCATCGTAACGGACCCTT
>CALFEM010000411.1 GCA_937950105.1 uncultured Alphaproteobacteria bacterium
CGCAGATGGCGATGAACATGATCGGCTGGTTCGGTGACGGCAACGGCTACACCGGCAATCTCGATCTCGATCCCGAGCGCGCGCACACCGCCAGCGTCACGCTCGGCTGGCATTCGACCGATGGCGAGTACGGCCTCAAGGTGACGCCGTACTACACCTACGTTCAGGATTATATCGGGGTGCGCAAGCTCGGCGACTCGATCGGCCCGGCGCATGTCGGGTTCGTCAATCTGCAGTTCGCCAATCACGATGCGGAGCTGTATGGCGTCAACATCTCGGGCGCCATGCCGCTCGGCGCGACCGAGTTCGGCAAGTTCGCTGTGACCGGCGTCGCCGGCTATGTGCACGGCGAGAACGTCGACAACGGTGTCAGCCTCTACCACATGATGCCGTGGAATACGCGCCTCGCGCTGACACACAGGCTCGGCGGCTGGTCGAGCGCCGTCGAACTCGATCTCGTTGCCGGCAAGCACAACGTCGACACTGTGAGGAACGAGCTGGAGACGGGTGCCTACGCGCTCGTCAACCTGCGCACCAGCTACGAGGTCGATCGCTGGCGCTTCGATCTCGGCGTGACCAACCTGTTCGATACCTACTACGAGCACCCCCTCGCCGGCCATTACCTCGAGCCGACTCTCGGCAATCGCCTGCCGTCGCTCGGTGGCCGCGAGGACAAGAGCAACGTGCCGGGCTACGGCCGTTCGATCAACGTCGGTGTGACCATGAAGTTCTGATGCGTTGTCGGGCATGGCGGCTCGCGCTGTCATGCCCGCGCCGGCGTCGTTTTCGCCCGCGAGGCTCTCAGCCCCCAGCCGATGCGGGCAACCAAGCCCGGAAAGTGTGCCGTGCAGGGCCACTTTCCGGGATTTCTTTTTGCACCTTTGCCAACAGTGCCGTTGGTGACCTCTGCAGTGGTCGAGCGCACGTGAGCGGATGCGGCCAATCGACCTGCCACCCACTCGCCCCCCGACCGCGAACCCCTTGTCCGCAGGTCAGAATTCGTGCGCTCGACGAAGGAGCTGAGGCTTCCATCCCGCTCGATCACGATCTAAGGTGCGGTCATAACGAGCCGTCGGCATCGACCGGTGGCCGCGCACGAACCCGAGCGCCGGGTGAGGAAATTCTGCCTTATGGCACCACTGACATGTGACGCCTGCAAGATGCCGCCCTTCCCGGAGGACGCGCCTCTCGATGCTGCGACGGGTCTGCCGGCCGGCTGGTATCTGCGCCGCATCAACGGGCGCGCCTACACGCTTTGCGATTGCTGCGGCACCATCCGCCATTTCAAGGGTGGGGTTTCCACTTATCTCCAGCAGCACCTCGGCCTGCCGGAGGACGCGCGCATCGAGTGCGCGGACGAGCCCGGCAGCGGCCTGCACCGGACCAGAGTGCGCCGCGCGAAGCAGCCGTAATCATCGATCTCGTCGGGGGGGCGTTCCATGAAGATCTGCTGCGACGCCTGTCAGGCCGAGTGGAATGTCGAGGTCCATGGACCGACCTTGCTCAAGGATACGCTGCCTCGTGGCTGGCGCCCGCGTCGTATCGACGGCCGCGTCTACATCCTTTGCGACGTCTGCGGCAATCTCCGCCAGTTCGTCGGCGGTCTCTCACCCTATCTTCAGCAACGCCTGAACCTGCCCTCGAATGTCGAAGTCGAATTTCCCGAGCACACCGAGATACCGAGCGACTGGTTCGACCGTATTCGCGATCCGAAACCGCGCGCTTGAGTCTGCAACCGTCCGGCGGTCGCGCAGGTCCGCGCTTTGAAAGCTTCACGTTTGATTGTCACACCGCGAGAGGAGACGCACATGGACGAGCCAGAGGTCGACATCAACAAGCTGATCGGCGTTGCCGCGAACGGTGAAGACCCGATGCAGGCCGTGCGGGCGACGGAGATCGCCGCGTGGAACGAGGCGAGAGCGGCCGAGCAGGCGCGCGCCGACGGTATCGAGCTGACGCCGGCACATCTCAAGGCCATTCGGCTGCTGCAGCAACTTTACGTCGCACGCGGCCCCGCTCCGCACGCGCGTCTGCTGGCGACGGAACTGTACGATGCCTTCGCGGCGGAAGGCGGCAGCAAGTTCCTGTATCAGCTGTTCCCCGGCGGGCCGGTGGCGCAGGGCTCCAAACTTGCCGGTGTGCCGGCGCCGCATGACACCAAGGATCTTTCGTTCGGCTCGACGTACTGAGCGGGACGACATGCAGCGCCGGTGCGGGTCCGCGCGGCCCGGCCGGCGTCGCTTTTTTCGGCCCTTGCCGCTGCCGGCCCGCGCTTAGCGCCAGCCCTGCAAACAGCAGGGCTCTCATCGCCACAGGTGCCCCATGGTGCATTACGTCCCCTTGAGCCGGCTTGCGCGCCTCGTCGGGCAGCCGCGCTCGGTGCTTCAGCGCATGGCGCAGGCCGGCGAGATGGCGACCTTCGACGGTCAGGTGGAATTGTCCGAGGTGATGCGCCTGTTTCCCGATGTGCACCTCGACGACGAGCGTGAGCTGCAGCGCGTCGAGGAGATCAAGGACAACGCGCTGCGCAAGGCTCCTGCGGCGCAGGCCTTGCCCGACAGCGCCGTGCTCTACGAGCGCCTCAAGGCGCTGGGCCGCGATTATGCCGACGCGCGTGCTCGGGTATTGCACCAGGACCGCGTTCATGGCTGGATTGGCGTCAAGCTCGACGAGGCGCGCGAATCGGGTGACGTCTCGGCGG
>CALFEM010000412.1 GCA_937950105.1 uncultured Alphaproteobacteria bacterium
CCGCTGCCTGTTGCGCTGCGTGGCGGCCTTGGGGTGAGGACGCGAGTACGGCTTGCGTCGCCGGGCAAAGCTGCCTATATCGGTCGCCTCGTGCGGTCCCTTCGTCTATCGGTTAGGACGCGAGATTTTCAATCTTGAAAGACGGGTTCGACTCCCGTAGGGACCGCCACCTTCCGCTGCGACGCTCCGACCGACACGCCGCGCACACCTCAGTGCCGCCCGGTCTCCATGCCGTCGTCGGTCAACGACCAGTCCTGCCACAGCTCGACGAGTGCCAGCAGCATCGTCACCGCGCCGATGACGTGATGCCACGTGGCCAACTCCGTGCCCGGATATCCAAACAGCCACGGCGCCGCGACGAGAAACGCGCCGAGCGCGAGGTGCAGGATCTCCTCGATCCGCAGCAGCCGGATCAGCTCGATCAAACCCACCAGTGCGATCATGGTTCCGATGGCGAAGGTGGCCAGCGCGATCGGCCGTGCGGGTGTCTCGGCAACCAGCCAAGGCGTGAACGCGGCAACCGTGCCGAGCACGATCATGACCCAGTCTTCGAGGCGCGTATGTGGCTTCGTCTCGTTGCGTGCAGGCATGGCATCTTCCTTTCACCCGGTTCGAGTTGACAGACGAAGGCGTGCCGCCGGACACACCCGTGACGAACTTGCGCTCGGGCGTGTCGGACGGCTCCTCACCGCAGGAGTCGAGACGAGCGGCTCAGCCCAGCAGCTCTTTTTCGCGCTCGGCCTGTTCGGCCTGCATTTCGGCGACGAGATCGTCGACGACGCCCGCGCGTACGCCCGGACCGAGGTGCTGCAGACTGAGTTCGCTGCCGTCGTCGAAGCGGACGCCGTCGCGGTAGAGGGTTGTCGGGAGTTTCACGAACGTGACGACGGCGGCATCGCCGTGACGCTCGCTCAACTCTTGCGGCAGGCTGGTGAGCACGAGGCGCATGTCACACGCCATGCACACGGCGGTATGGGGATCGTCGGCTTTCGTGAAGCCGATGCTGCCACTCGGGAAGCGGCGGCTCTCGTAGGTCTCGCCGACGACGGCGGGGGTGCTGCGATACATTTCCAGTGAGTAGTCGCACATGACGCATTACTCCTCGATTGTTGCACGCGTTCCGCCTCGTCCGGCGCAATGCGATTGCCCGAGGTGGCTCGCGACCTGTGATTCGACGTGGAGAGTGCAGGGGAGATTGCAAGGCCGCGCGAGGCGAATCGTGATCGGCAGGCTCGGGAATTCGCTTCGTGACTCGCACGCCGGACGCGATGCAGGCGTTCAGTGCCGGCGCCGGCCTTTGCCCTTCGCGGTTCCCGGATGTTGCTTCGGCGCAGCGGTTGATGCGGGCGTCGTCGATAGCGGAGCCGCGGTTACGGCGGGCAGGTCTGGTGCGATCGCGTCAGGCGCGGCGCGGGCTTCCGCCACTGCGGGGGGCGATGTGGCTTCGGGGCCCGACGCGGGCGTGACGGGCTGACCTTCGGAGCGTGTCGCGGCGACGGCACGGTCGGCGGCCACGAGGCTCCTGCGGATGTCGAGACTCGTCACGGCGGCGACTGCGGCCAACACGAGGCCGATGGCGATGCTTGCCGCGCCGTCCGCCCAGGCGATGGCCATCAGATCGGCGGCGCTAACGCCGGCGAGCGCAATGACAGCCGAAAAGAGGGCCGCGAGAGAGAGCAGCGTCGCGGTGGAGAGAGCCGGGTCGCGGTCGGAGGCCGGGGGTGCGAGCGACCGCCGCTCGTGCCACGCGTCGAGCGCGGTCCACAGCGCCAGCGCGGAAAGCACGATCGCCAGAGCGCAGGCGCCATAGTCGAACTGCGGCTCGAGGATTGCGGCCGGAGCGAACGCCCGGTGCAGACCTTCGGTGACGAGAGCGCCCGCGCCGATCGAGAACAGGAAGAGTGCCGCGCCATGGCTCCAGAAGTCGGCTTCATGGGCGCCCCCCAATGCCTCGTTCGCCGCAGCGCGGGTGGCGCGGCGCGCAGCATGGGCGAAGACGAGAACGAGGCTCGAGGACGCGACGATGCCCTGTACCGCCAACGCCAGCACGGCGGCCGAATTGCTGGCGCTCGCCGCCAGCAACTGAGAGAGGGCGATGCCGAGGCTGGTGGCGAGCGCCACGCGGATGGCGCCGATGGATTGATCGCCTGCGTCCACTGTGAACCGAGCCTCGCTCTGCTCATGCTATCGAGCGGCTTTGCGACCGCCAAAGCGGCGATAGCGTGCGATCGGATGATGCTCTAGCAGATCGGAAGAGCGTCGTGTAGGGAAAGAGTGTAGATCTCGGTGGTCG
>CALFEM010000413.1 GCA_937950105.1 uncultured Alphaproteobacteria bacterium
CGACGAAGCCGCGCAGGCGGCCCGACGCCTCGCCATCGAGTGGACCATCCGGCACGGCGGCGGCAGCGGATTCTCGTGGCAACCGGCCATCCTCGCGCGCCGCATCATCTCGTGGATTTCACACGCGACGCTGCTGCTCGACGGGTCCGACGAGCAGAGCTACGACGCCATCACGCGCAGCCTCGGCGCGCAACTGCTGCGCCTGTCGACGGCGTGGCGTGAGGCCGAGCACGGCTATCCGCGCCTGCTGTCGCTCACCGCGCTGCTGCTCGCCGACCTGACGGTTGCCGGCCGCGACCGCTTCCTCGATGCCGACCTGCGCCTGTTCCTCGACGAGCTGCGCGCGCAGATCCGCTCCGACGGCGGCCACGCCAGCCGCAACAGCACGGTCTGCGTCGACCTGCTGCTCGATTTCCTGCCGCTGCGCGAATGCTTCCGCTCGCGCGGCCGCCCGCATCCGGACGAGCTGGACGCCGCCATCGCCCGCATGCTCGCCTTCCTCAAGGCGCAACGGCTCGGCGACGGCCTGCTCGCGCGCTTCAACGGCGTCGGCGTACCCCAGCCGGCCAGCGTCGCGACGGTGCTCGCCTACGGCGAGATCGGCAAGGACCCGGTCGCCGCGCCGACCGTCGCCCTGGGCCGCTCCGGCTATGCCCGCATCGATTGCGGCGGGACCACCATCATCATGGACTGCGCCGGACCGCCACCGCTGGAGCTTGCAGCCCAGGCCAGCGCCGGCTGCCTGTCGTTCGAGCTCGGTTGCGGGACCACCACCCTGCTGTCGAACGGCGGCCTGCCGGGTTCCGGCCACGCCGACTGGATTGCGGCCGCGCGTTCCACCGCCAGCCACAACACGCTGGTGCTGGGCGAGCAATCGTCGTCCCGCCTGGTCAGCCACGCGCGCGTCAAGGCGCTGCTCGGCCAGTCGCCGTTGCGCGGCCCTGCGCACGTCACCGCCGAACGCTTCTCGCAGGAGGACGGCGCCGTCGGCATCGAGGCGAGCCACGACGGCTACGTCGAACGTCACGGCGTGCTGCACCAGCGCCGCATCGCCGTTGCTCCAGACGGCCGCCGCATCGTCGGTACCGATTGGCTGAAACCGCCGCGTGGCACCTTGCGCCTCAAGTCCGACGTTCCCTTCTCGATCCACTTCCACCTGCATCCCGGCGTCATCTGCCGGCGCGCGGACAAAGTCGGTTCGGTGACGATCGAGGGCGGCGCCCAGCGCTGGCGGATGCTCGCCGAGGGCGCCCGCCTGGTGATCGAGGAAAGCATCCATTTCGCCGATGCCGGCGGTCCGGTACATACTCTGCAGGTCGTCCTGCGCGGTGCGACCTTCGGCGAAACCGAGGTACGCTGGTCGCTCACCCGTATCGATTGAACCGTATTTGTTGCGCGCGGCCGCCCCGCCACCCACACGCGGCTCCTTGTTTGCGCGCGGCCGCCCCGCCACCCACACGCGGCTCCTTGTTTGCGCGTGGCCGCCCCGCCACCCCCACGCGGCTCCATGTTTGCGCGTGGCCGCCCCGCCACCCCCACGCGCGTGCGGTGACGGTGGATATGCCGCAGCCGCATGGGGCGCTGGCGCAATGGCGCATTCCGGCGCCCGCGCGGCTGTGCTAACCGCCGGGCAGCTTTTTCGCTCCTCGGGAGACCCGAACCATGTCCGACAGCTCGATCAAGATCCGCCGCGCGCTCATTTCCGTCTCCGACAAGACCGGCGTCGTCGAACTCGCCCGCGCGCTCAGCCAGCACGGCGTCGAGCTGCTGTCGACCGGCGGCACCGCCACGGCGCTCAAGGCCGCCGGCCTCGCCGTTAAGGACGTCGCCGAGCACACCGGCTTTCCCGAGATGATGGACGGGCGGCTGAAGACCCTGCACCCGATGGTGCACGGCGGCCTGCTCGCCATTCGCGGGAATGCCGAGCACGATGCGTCCGCGGCGCAGCACGGCATCGCGCCCATCGACCTGCTGGTCGTGAACCTCTATCCGTTCGAGGCAACGGTGGCGAAGGGCGCGCCCTACGACGAGTGCGTCGAGAACATCGACATCGGCGGCCCGGCGATGATCCGCGCTGCGTCGAAGAACCACGCGAGCGTCACTGTAGTGGTCGACCCGGCCGACTATCAGAAACTTCTCGGTGACATGGCGCAGCATGGTGGCGCCACCTGTCCGGGGTTCCGCCGCAAGCTGGCGCAGAAGGCCTACGCGATGACGGCCGCCTACGACGGAGCCATTTCCAACTGGCTCGGCGCGATCGTCGACAACAAGGAACGCAAGGCCGAGGGCTTCCCGCGTACCTTCACGGTTCAGTTCTCGAAGGCGCAGGAGATGCGCTACGGCGAAAACCCGCACCAGAACGCCGCCTTCTACGTCGGCCGCAATCCCGAGAGCGGTTCGGTCGGCGCCGCGAAGCAGTTGCTCGGCAAGGAACTCTCCTACAACAACATCGCCGATACCGACGCCGCGCTCGAGTGCGTGAAGGAGTACGCCGAGCAGCCGACCTGCGTGATCGTCAAGCACGCCAACCCGTGCGGCGTCGCCAGCGCCTCCTCACTGCTCGCCGCCTATGACCGCGCCTTCCTCACCGACACCGAGAGTGCCTTCGGCGGCATCATCGCCTTCAATCGCCCGCTCGATGCCGAGACCGCGAAGGCGATCGTCGAGCGCCAGTTCGTCGAGGTGATCGTGGCGCCGTCGATGCTGGCAGGTGTCGAGGAGATCGTCGCGGCGAAGAAGAACGTGCGCCTGCTCGTCACTGGTGAGTTTCCCGCGAAGGCGTCGCCGCGTCTCGACTACAAGAAGGTCAACGGAGGACTGCTGGTGCAGGATGCCGACCTGGCGCTGCTCGACAATCTGAATGTCGTGACCAAACGCCAGCCGACGGCGAGCGAGATGGCCGACCTGCTGTTCGCCTGGAAGGTCGCCAAGCACGTCAAGTCGAACGCCATCGTCTACGGCAAGGACCTCGCCACGGTCGGCGTCGGCGCCGGCCAGATGAGCCGCGTCAATTCGGTGCGCATCGCCGCCAGCAAGGCCGGCGCCGCCAAGCTCGAGATCAAGGGCTCGGTTGTCGCATCGGATGCGTTCTTCCCGTTTGCCGATGGGCTGATCACGGCAGCCGAAGCGGGCGCCACGGCCATCATCCAGCCGGGCGGTTCGATGCGCGACGACGAGGTGATCAAGGCCGCCGACGAGCGCGGGTTGGCGATGGTCTTCACCGGCATGCGCCACTTCAGGCACTGATGAGTGGCGCTGCCGATTCAGCTCTGAGTGGCGCTGCCAATTCACGCCCGGCGTGGAAGGACGCCGGGCGATCGGAGCGCGCGCGAGCCTGATCGGTCGAGGTGCCCTGCACTTGCACCGAGGCCGTGAATCGGCCTCGCAAACGAAGAACCCGCTGCCGATTCACGCCGCGCGCGATAGGGCGCACGGCGATCGGAGCGCGCGCGAGCCTGATCGGTCGAGGTGCCCTGCGCGCGCTGTCTCCTTCTCCCTCTCCACGTAAGGGCGGGGAGAGGGAGATCTTTCGCCGCCAGCGCTTCTGCTCCGAAACGCGGAATCGATGCCCGCTTGCGGCGCTCGCGAACAGCAGTCAGTGTCGGCGTATGCAGCCTGACATGCCCGCCACCCTCACCCTTCGCCCCGCCACGTCCGCCGACTGGCGGTTGATCCGGCAATGGATCGCGCGCCCCGAGGTGCAGCGCTGGTGGGGCAGCCCGAATGCCGCCGAGGCCGAGATCCGCATCGCACTCGACAGCCACGCCGCCATCTCGCGCATGGTCATGCTCGGCGACGAGCCGATCGGTTACGCGCACGCCATCGACGCCAGCCACTGGGGCCCGG
>CALFEM010000414.1 GCA_937950105.1 uncultured Alphaproteobacteria bacterium
GTGACGAGCATCAGCGACTGGTTCCTGTGCGTATAACCGGCGTTATTGACGAGGATGTCGAGCCCGCCGAGCACCTCGACTGCCGTGCCGACCATGGCGTCCACGTCCTCGCGCTTCGTCACGTCGGCCCTGAGCGCGATCGCACCTTCGCCGATCTCACGCACGGCTTTCAGCGCGGCGTCACCGTCGATGTCGGCGACGAGCACCCTGGCGCCCTCGCGCACGTAACGCTCGGCAATGCCAC
The DNA here is from genome assembly GCA_937950105.1 of uncultured Alphaproteobacteria bacterium. GTDB lineage: Bacteria > Pseudomonadota > Alphaproteobacteria > Rhizobiales > Hyphomicrobiaceae > JAEUMD01. Next base: position 245 of record CALFEM010000414.1, read on the forward strand.
GGCCGAAGCCCCACGCGGCCCCCGTGACGATGGCGACTTTTCCGGCAAGGCGCATGGCGCTCGCTCCCCAGTTCAGATGAGGCGCCCTCAGCCGCGCCCGCTGCCGTAATGCGGCATCATCGCGGCGATGCGGCCTTGCACCTCGGCCCGATACGGGCTCTGCAGATAGGTGCCGAGCAATTTCACCTCGCTCGAGAAGTAATCGAGCTCGCGCAGCGCCTCGGCGACGTGCTTCTCGGCCGGATGTCCTTCGATGTCGGCGAAGAACATGGTGGCGTTGAAGGTGCCCGCCTCCTGATAGCTTTCGAGCTTGGTCATGTTGACCCCGTTGGTGGCGAAGCCGCCGAGCGCCTTGTAGAGCGCTGCCGGGATGTTGCGCACGCGGAACAGGAACGTCGTCATGACGTCGCCATCGCCGGGCTCCGCATCGTCGGGATCGCTGGCGAGGATGACGAAGCGCGTGGTGTTGTGCTGCTCGTCCTCGACATCGCTCTTCAGGATCTGCAGGCCGTAGATTTCAGCCGCGAGCGACGATGCGATCGCCGCCTCGGAGAGATCGCCCTTCTCCGCTACCATGCGTGCGGAGCCTGCCGTATCGGCTTCCGGCACCGGCTTCAGGCCGAGCTTGCGCAGGGTGTTGCGGCACTGGCCGAGCGCCTGCGTGTGGCTCATGACGCGCTTGACGGTTTCGAGGCTGGCGCCGGGTAACGCCATGAGCTGGTGGCGCACGCGCAGGAAGTGCTCGCCTATGATGTAGAGGTCGGCGTGGGGCAGCAGGTGGTGAATGTCGGCGACGCGCCCGGCGACCGAGTTCTCGATCGGGATCATGGCGTAGCGCACTTCGCCCGATTTCACCGCAGCGAGTGCGTCCTCGAACGTCGGGCAGGCCAGCGGCTCGAGCTCCGGATACGCCTCCTTGCAGGCGAGATGTGAGTTGGCGCCCGGCTCGCCCTGATAGGCGATGATCGCTGGCGTGCGGGCAGCAAGGCTCTGCATGGGACTGCACCTGTTCAAGGGGCGATGCCGTCGGCGCACGGAGCGAAGCGGCAACGCGGACGTAGCGGGTTCGGCCTCGAAAGATTGGCGACGCGCGGCAGGGAGCCTGATGCGTTCCGCCGATCGAGACTGTGGAAGGATAGTAGCAGCGGCGCCTGAAATCGCGCCTTGTCAGCGCGCAGCGGGCGCGATCATGGCACGCGCCCGCTCGAGATCGGCCGGAGTATCGACACCGAGCGGAACAGTGTCAACGACGGTCACATCGATGCGCAGGCCATCCTCCAGGGCCCGCAACTGCTCCAGCTTTTCGCGCAGTTCGAGCGTCGAGGGCGGCAGCGAGACGAAGCGTTCGAGCGCCGAGCGGCGATAGGCGTACATGCCGATGTGATGATAGAGGGGGCCGTCACCCCAGGGCGCCGTCGCGCGCGTGAAATAGAGCGCGCGCAGCCGCGCCGCGCCGCCCGGTCCCGCAATCGGCGTGCCGACCACCTTCACCACGTTCGGGTTGGTGCGCTCCTCGTCGAGCGTGATCTCGGCCGCTATCGTGGCGATGTGTGGCCCCTTCTCGCGCAGCGGCGCAAGGCACGCGGAAATCAGCCGCGGCTCCAGCGTCGGCAAGTCGCCCTGCACGTTGACGATGATTTCGGCGTCGGCGTCGGGATCGACCTTGTTGACGGCCTCGAAGATGCGATCAGACCCCGATGTGTGGTCTGCACGCGTCATCACCGCCTCGCCGCCGGCCGCCCGCACCACGTCGAAAATCTCCACCGCGTCCGTCGCCACGACCACCCGGCCGATCTCAGCCTCCAGCGCCCGCCGCCAGACGTGCACGATCATCGGCTCGCCGGCGATGTCCGCCATCGGCTTTCCGGGAAGCCGCGTCGCCTGCATCCGGGCCGGGATGACTGTCAGCACCTGTTGCATAGGCTGTCGGCTCCAGATCGGGCCCGGCGGGCCGGTGACAATTGGTCTCGTTCGCCGTCTGTAGAACGTCATGAAGTCGGGTTGCAAGCGCCCGCGGAATTCCTATAGTCGGCGCCGGATTTGCGGCGGATCAACAGAGCTGCGACAGGGCAACGCGCTTAACTGGATAAGGGACATGATGGATTCCTTCGAGCTGACCAAGATCGCGGCCGCGGTACTCTCCGCCCTCCTGCTGGTGTTTGGTTTCAAGACCTTCGTCGACATCAAGACCGGCGGGCACGGCGGCGGCCATGCCGCGGTCGGCTACGCCCTGCCGATGCCGAAGGAAGCCGCCGCTCCGGCCGCCGCCAAGGCCGAGGCCGCCGGCCCCGCCTTCGATGCCGCCAAGGTCGCCGCAGCCGTCGCCTCGGCCAACGCCGGCGCGGGCGCCGACGTGTTCAAGAAGTGCACGGCCTGCCACACCATCGACAAGGGCGGCGCCAACAAGATCGGCCCGAACCTCAACGGTGTCGTCGGCCGCGCCAAGGGTGGCGTCGCTGGCTTCGGCTACTCGGACGATATCAAGGGCAAGGGCGGCAACTGGACCGAAGCTGATCTCGCCGCCTTCATCCACGATCCGAAGGGCTACGCCGCCAAGACCAAGATGGTGTTCGCCGGCATCAAGGACCCGGCCGATCTCGCCAACCTGATCGCCTACCTCGCTTCACAGAAGTGAGCCGCCGGTCAGGCGCGACAGCGCAAAGCCCCGCCGTCATGGCGGGGCTTTTTGCTTTTCCGGCCGCCTCGGCGACGGCACCATTCTTGCGAAAACTTAACTTCTGCTCGCCCCAAACCTCGGCTACCCCCATTGTGGGCGGCGAGCCCGCGAAAGGCGCAATACGGAGGAAACTCGGTCCGATGGCATTGCATACGATGACGCGCGGCATCGCCCTCGTCCTGGCGCTGAGCGGGCTGGCCCTGACAGCCCCGCAGGCCGGTGCCCAGGAGGCGGCGGCGAAGACCGTCCGCCAGCACGCCCTTTCGCTCGTCGGCACTCCGAAATTCGCGGCCGATTTCAAGCATTTCGACTGGGTCAATGCCGACGCGCCGAAAGGCGGGCGGGTGCGCCAGTGGGCGATGGGCGGCTTCGACAGCCTCAATGCCTTTTCGGTCAAGGGTGAGGACGCCGCCGGTCTCGGCCTGATCTACGACCAGCTCATGACCAATTCGCCCGATGAGCCCTCGACCGAGTACGGGCTGGTAGCCGCCTGGGTGTCGCATCCGGATGACTACGGCTCGGTCACCTTCGGGCTCCGCCCCGAAGCACACTGGCATGATGGCAAGCCGATCACCGCCGACGACGTCATCTTCAGCCTCGACGCGCTGAAGAAGGCCAACCCGCGCTACGCGTTCTATTACAAGAACGTCGTCAAGGCGGAGAAGAACGGCGACCACGAGGTGACCTTCACCTTCGACATGAAGGGCAATCGCGAGTTGCCGGTGATCGTCGGGCAGATCAACGTGCTGCCGAAGCACTTCTGGACCGCGAACGGGGCCGACGGCCAGCCGCGCGACATCACCAGATCGTCGCTCGATATGCCGCTCGGCTCCGGCCCCTACAAGATCAAGTCGGTCGATCCGGGTCGCGGCATCGTCTACGAGCGCGTCAAGGACTGGTGGGCCAAGGACCTCCCCGTCACGCGCGGGCAGTGGAACTTCGACGAGATCGCCTACACCTATTTCCGCGACGACGTTCCGGCGTTCGAGGCTTTCAAGGCGGGCCACATCGACGTGCGCTCCGAGAACAGCGCCAACCGCTGGGCGACGCAGTACGGCTTCGACGCGGTGACCAAGGGCCTCGTCAAAAAGGAAGCGCTGAAGCATGCCCGCGTCGCGCCGATGCAGGCGTTCGCCTTCAACACACGCCGGCCGCAGTTCAAGGACGCGCGCGTGCGCCGAGCCTTCAATCTGGCGTTCGACTTCGACATGCTCAACAAGAGCTTCTTCTACGACCAGTATGTGCGCGTCGGCAGCTACTTCGCCAATTCGGAGCTGGCGTCCAGCGGACTGCCGCAAGGCCGCGAACTCGAGATCCTGAATACGGTGAAGGATCAGGTTCCGCCCGAGGTTTTCACCACCGAGTTCAAGAATCCGGCAGGCGGCGCTGAATTCCGCAACAACATGCGCGAGGCCGTGAAGCTGTTCGAGGCGGCCGGCTGGACGCAGAAGTCGGGCAAGCTCGTCAACGCGGCTGGTGAAACTCTGAAGGCCGAGTTCCTGCTCGTGCAGCCGGACTTCGAGCGCATCGTGCTGCCCTACATCGACAACCTGAAGCGGCTCGGCGTCGAGGCGACCGCGCGCATCGTCGACACGTCGCAATACAAGCGGCGCACCGACGACTTCGATTTCGACATCGTCATCGACAACTTCGGCCAGTCGCATTCGCCGGGCAACGAGCAGCGCGACTACTGGCACTCGGAGTCGGCCAAGCGTCCGGGCAGCCAGAATGCCATCGGCATCGAGGACAAGGCTATCGACACGCTGGTCGATCGCGTCATCGCCGCCACCAATCGCGAAGATCTCGTCGCCGCCACGCGCGCGCTCGACCGCGTGCTGCTGTGGAACTTCTTCGTCGTGCCGCAGTGGTACTATCCGTTCGATCGTATCGCGCACTGGGACGTGTTCGGCCGGCCGGAGAAGGCGCCGTCGCAGAGCCCGGCGTCCGTGCTGCAGACGTGGTGGATCGATCCGGCCCGACAAGCCGCGGTGAAGTCCGCGACGGGCCGCTGACATGGCAAGCTTGGCCTTCGTCCGCCGCCGCGCAGCGCTTCGCTGCATCATGGCGCTGCTGCTGCCGGCGTTGTTGCCGCTCTCGCCCGGAGCAGCGGGCGAGGCGCGCCACGGCCTGTCGGCTTTCGGCGAACTGAAGTATGCGAGCGACTTCACGCATTTCGACTACGTCAATCCGCAAGCGCCGAAGGGCGGCCAGATCTCCATGATCGGATCGGGCGGCCGTGTCACGTTCGACAGCTTCAACGCGTTCATCCTGAAGGGCGACGCCGCGCAGGGCCTCGACTATCTCTACGACAGCCTGATGGTGCGCGCCGAGGACGAGCCGGATGCGATGTACGGCCTCGTCGCCGAGACGGCCGAGGTCGCCGACGATCGCCGCTCGGTGACGTTCCGCCTGCGCGGCGAGGCGAAGTTCGCCGACGGCTCGCCCGTGACGGCCGAAGACGTGGTGTTCTCATTCGAGACGCTGAAGACCAAGGGCCATCCGAATTATCGCATGTCGCTCGCCGATGTCGTTTCGGCGGAAGCGATCGACGCGCGCACAGTCCGCTACACGTTCAAGGGCGACCTTTTGCGCGACCTGCCGCTCACCGTCGCGGGTCTGCCGGTGCTCCCCAAGGCCTGGTACGCGAACCGCAACTTCGAGGAGACGTCCCTCGAGCCGCCGCTCGGCTCCGGCCCCTACCGGATAGGCGACTTCAAGCAGGGTACCTTCGTGCGCTACGACCTGCGCCCGGACTACTAGATCGGAAGAGCGTCGTGTAGGGAAAGAGTGTAGATCTCGGTGGTC
>CALFEM010000415.1 GCA_937950105.1 uncultured Alphaproteobacteria bacterium
GAAAGGCGTAGCGCCTCCGGTGGCTTTGCCGCGAGCGCCATCGCGAGGCGCTGCACGCTCGATTCCAGTTCGCCGGCATCGACGATGGCGTTGACGAGCCCCGCTTCGCGCATGCGCTCGGCCGTCATGACATGGCCGAGCACGAGCATCTCGAATGCCCGCGCGTAGCCGAGACGCTGTGGCATCAGCAGGCTCGATCCCGCCTCCGGCACGAGGCCCAAATCGACGAACGGCGTCTGGAAGCGCGCTTCGGGCGTCGCCAGCACCATGTCGCAATGGAACAGCAGCGTCGCGCCGACGCCGACGGCGAGGCCATCGACGCCGGCGATCATCGGCTTCTCGATGTGGGGCAACAGGCTGATAAAGCGCAGCACGTTCATCAGCGAGGCGCCATCGTCGCTCGACGACGCCAGGAACTCGGCAATGTCGTTGCCGGCGGTGAACACGCCGCCGGTGCCCATAAACACGTGTACGGCGAGGCGGTCGTCGCGTTCGCCTTCCTCCAGCGCATCGGCGAGCGCGGCATACATGCCGGTGGTCAGCGCGTTCTTCTTCAGCGGCCGGTTGAAGCGCAGGATCTGCGCCGCGCCGATCCGCTTCACCTCGATGTCGTGTGCACTCATGTCACATCACCTCAGGCGCCGAGCAGATCGGGCGTCGTATCGAGCACCACGTCGCCGCCATTCATCACCGTGTCGGCAAGACCCGGCGCTTCGGTGGCGATGTTCTCGGCGAAGAACCGGGCAAGTGTCACATGGCGGGCGCGCGCGCCACCACCGCGCACCGCATCGAGCGCACTGCGGCCGAGATAGACACCACCGGCAGCGATGCCGAACAACTTGAGATACGGCGTCGCGCTGGCGAGCGCGGCTTCGGGGTTCGATTGCAGCTTGCCCCCCATCCACTGCGTCGCCCTGGCGAGCGCGCCGACTGCCACTTGCAGCTTGGCCGCCATCTGCCCAAACTCGGGCCGGTTGGAGCCGGCGATCTCGGCAACGCTCGCGCCGAGTTCTTCGAGGTAACCCTTGACGATCGCGCCGCCGCCGAGCGGCAGCTTGCGGGCGACGAGGTCCATCGCCTGGATGCCGTTGGTGCCTTCGTAGATCGGCAGGATGCGCGCATCGCGGTAATACTGCGCCGCGCCGGTTTCCTCGACGAAGCCCATGCCGCCGTGGACCTGAACGCCGAGCGAGGCGACCTCACAGCCGATGTCGGTCGAGTAGGCCTTGGCGACCGGGGTCAGCAACGCGGCGCGCATCTGCGCCGTCTCGCGCGTCCTGGCATCCTCGGCGGCGTGCGACACGTCGATCTCGCCCGCGGTGGCGAGGCAGATCATGCGCGCCGCCTGCGTCATCGACTTCATCGTCAGCAGCGTGCGGCGGATGTCGGCATGCTCGATGATCGGCACCATGACGCCGGGCGTACCGCCGACAGCAGCACCCTGGCGGCGTTCGCGCGCATAGGCCTCGGCACGCTGCGTCGCCCGCTCGGCGATGGCGACACCTTGCACGCCGACCGCGAGGCGGGCCTGGTTCATCATGATGAACATGGTGTTGAGACCGCGGTTCGGTTCGCCGATCAGCCAGCCGAGCGCGCCCTCGCCCTCGCCGTACTTCATCACGCAGGTCGGGCTGCCGTGAATGCCGAGCTTGTGCTCGACACCGGCGCAGACGACGTCATTGCGCGCGCCGGTCGAGCCGTCGTCGTTGACGAGGAACTTGGGCACCAGGAACAGCGAGATGCCGCGCGTGCCGGGCGGCGCGTCGGGCAGCCGCGCCAGCACGAGATGCACGATGTTCTCGCTCATCTCATGATCGCCATAGCTGATGAAAATCTTGGTGCCGAAGATGCGGTAACTGCCGTCGCCTTGCGGCACCGCCTTGGAGCGCAACTCACCGAGATCGGAGCCCGCGTGCGGCTCGGTCAGGTTCATGGTGCCGGTCCATTTGCCGGAGACCATGTTCGGCAGATACTTCGCCTTCAAGTCGTCGGAACCCGCAATCATGAGCGCATGGATGGCGCCCTGCGTCAGCAGCGGACCGACGCCGAACGCCATGTTGGTCGAGTTCCAGATTTCGCCGACCGCCATCTGCACGATCTCGGGCAAGCCCTGGCCGCCGAACTCGGGCGGGCACGGCAGCGCGCTCCAGCCCGCCTCGACGAACGCCGCGTAGGCATCGTTCCAGCCGGGTGGGGTGACGACCTTGCCGTTGACGAGTTTCGAACCGTGCCTGTCGCCGTCGCGGTTCAGCGGCTCGAGGACCTCCGATCCGAATTTTCCGGCTTCCTCGACCACCGCCCTGAGTGTCGCCTCGTCCAGGTCGCCGTAAAGTCCCAGTGCCATGCGCTGGTCGAGGTTGGCGGCTGACTTGAGGGCTGAGAGGATGTCGTCTACTGGAGCGGCATAGGTCATGAAGCGGTCTCCCCTGCGGGCCAGAATTGTCGCATCGGTCCCGCTGCGACAGTAGGGTGATCCGCGTTCGCGGCCAAGCGATTTAGTTGACCTTTACGTCAATCCCTGATGTGAATCAGTCCGAAGGTGGGCGCCGGTCATGGCGACTGAACTCGACAACGCCACCAACGTGAGGCCGGCGGACATGGCTACGATCGCCGTTGCCGCGCGGCTGCTGCGGCAAGGGCGGCTGGTCGCCTTTCCGACCGAGACCGTTTACGGGCTCGGCGCCGACGCGACCAACGACGACGCCGTGGCCGCGATCTTTGCCGCCAAGGGCCGGCCGAATTTCAATCCGCTGATCGTGCACGTCGCCGACCTCGAAGCGGCGGCCCGGCTGGCCGAACTCGGCCCGGTCGCGCTGCGACTGGCGCGTGCGTTCTGGCCGGGCCCGCTGACGCTGGTGGCACCGCGCAAGGCCGGAGCCGGCGTCTCGGCGCTGGCCACCGCGGGGCTCGACACTATCGCCGTGCGCGTGCCGACGAACCCGCTGGCGCACGCGCTGCTGGTCGCAGCCGGCGTGCCGGTGGCAGCGCCCTCGGCCAACCGGTCCGGCCATGTCAGCCCAACGCTCGCGGCGCACGTGGCCGCGGATCTCGGCGACCGCGTTGCCATGGTTCTCGACGGCGGGGCCACCACACATGGGCTGGAGTCGACCGTCGTCGACGTCAGCGGCGATCGCGTCA
>CALFEM010000416.1 GCA_937950105.1 uncultured Alphaproteobacteria bacterium
TGCGCGCGGCGTGAATCGGTGGCGCAACGTGACGCGCCCCGATCGTCGCGCGCGCCCTTGCGCGCGGCGTGAATCGGTGGCGCAACACAAGAAGCATCGGCCCCCATGACCCTCACCTTCGGCCTCGCGATCTACTTCATCATGTGGTGGCTGACGCTGTTCGCGGTGCTGCCGTTCGGACTGCGCACACAGCACGATCAGGGCGAGGTGGTGCCGGGCACGCCGGAAAGCGCTCCGGCGAAGCCGCGCCTCGCTCGCGTTTTCCTGATCAACACCGCAGTTTCGGCCGTGCTGTTCGCGCTGTTCTGGCTCGGCGTCACGCAGGGCTGGCTCGATCCGGAGACTTTCCCGCTGGCGCTGCCGGTCGAAGTACCGAAAGTCTGACCCGCGACGAAGCGTCCCGCGCAAACGTGGAAAGCAGAAAGGCAGAAGCCCCGGCGCGACTGTCGATGACAGCAGCGGCCGGGGCTTCTTTTTGCTCTGTGCTGGACACCGCGGACTGCAGGCGGAGGCGGATGAACCTCTCGCAGGGCGGTGGCAGCATCAACTCCCTAGACTTGGGCCGATTGCCATACCGAACATGGACTCGACCCTTCTTTCGATTGCGCGCGCACCCTAGCTCAGAATGCCCTGAAAGTCACGGGAATAGATGCTTCGCAGTTGTGCAGAAGCGTGTCCTTTCGGAGCACTCCGGGGCAGGAAACGGCGGGCGCCACCATTGCTTCGGGCGCCGTTCATCGTTAAGAGCCGAGCCACTCGCCGCGAGCACGACGTGTCGTTCGCTCCTGCCGCCGCTCGCGGCCTCGTCCGCGCACTGCAAGTCGTTCGTCCGTTGCCCCCATTCGAAGTGAGCCCCATGCGCCTATCCAGCCTCCCCCGCTCCGGCCGCCTGCTCGTGACGGAGGCTGCCCGATGAGCAAGCGCGCGCTTTCCGTTTCCCGCGAGAACTTCCCCGAGTGGTATCAGGCGGTCGTGCGCGATGGTGACATGGCCGAGACGAGCCCGGTGCGCGGCTGCATGATCATCAAGCCGTGGGGCTGGGGGGTGTGGGAGCGCATCCAGCAGGAGCTCGACCAGCGCATCAAGGATACGGGGCACGAGAACTGCTACTTCCCGCTGTTCATCCCGATGAGCTTCATCGCCAAGGAGGCCGAGCACGTCGAGGGCTTCGCCAAGGAGATGGCGGTCGTCACGCATCACCGCCTCAAGAACGTCGGCGGCAAGCTCGAACTGGATCCGACGGCGAAGCTCGAAGAGCCGCTGATCGTGCGGCCGACCTCCGAGACCATCATCGGCGATGCCTTTCAGCGCTGGGTGAAGAGCTATCGCGATCTGCCGCTGCTGGTGAACCAGTGGGCCAACGTGGTGCGTTGGGAAATGCGCACGCGGCTGTTCCTGCGCACGGCGGAATTCCTCTGGCAGGAGGGGCACACCGCGCATGCCGATCGTGACGATGCCATGGCGGAAACCATGCGCATGCTCGAGGTCTACCGCGAGTTCGCCGAGAACGTACTGGCGATGCCGGTGATCGCCGGTGAGAAGCCCGCCAACGAGCGCTTCCCCGGTGCCGACAACACGTTCTCCATCGAGGCCATGATGCAGGACGGCAAGGCCCTGCAGGCCGGCACCTCACACTATCTCGGCACGCACTTCGCCGAAGCGCAGAACATCCAGTACCAGAGCGCCGAGGGTAAGCTGGAGCACTGCCACACGACGAGCTGGGGTGTTTCCACGCGTCTCATCGGCGGCGTCATCATGACCCACGGCGACGACGACGGCTTGCGCGTACCGCCGGCCATCGCGCCACGCCAGATCGTCATCGTGCCGATGCTGCGTGACAAGCCGGAGGATGCGGCGCTGGTCGACTATTGCAAGGCGCTGGAGAAGGATCTGAAGGCGCTCGGCATTCGCGTGCTGGTCGATCTAAAAGCCACCAAGTCGGCCGAGAAGCGCTGGGGCTGGGTGCGCCGTGGCGCGCCGGTCATCGTCGAAATCGGCGGCCGCGATGCGGCGGGCGGCAACGTCACGTTCATGCGGCGCGATCACCTGCGCGACGGCGACAAGGTGGCTTCGCATACGAAGCCGCGCGACGAATTCGTCGCCGGGGCGCGGGCCCTGCTCGACGACATCCAGGCGAGCCTCTACGCCGAGGCGAAAGCGCGGCTCGACGCCAACATCGTGCGCGGCATCGCATCGTTCGAAGCTCTTGCCGACTATTTCGGCCAGGCGGCCGGTGACGACGAGGCGGGCGCTTTCAAGGGGTGGGCCGAGATCGCGTGGTCGCGGCCCGAGGGCGCGGAGCTCGAGGCCATCGCCGACAAGCTCAAGGCGCTGAAGCTCACCATCCGCAACGCGCCGCTCGGGCAGGCGTCGTGCGACGGGCGCGCGTGCCTGTTCACCGGCAAGCCGGCGAAAGAGCTGGTGCTGATCGCGCGTGCGTACTGAGTGAGCCGGAACCCGCGGAGGGCTGATCGCATGAGCGAGGCGAACGAGGCCGTGAACGGGCGGATCGACAACCTCGAAATGCGGCTCGCCTATCAGGACGAGGTGATCGAGGCGCTGAACCGGACGGTGATCGAACAGTGGGGCAAGCTGGATCAGGCGCTCGCCCGTATCAAGCTGCTGGAAGACCGTCTGCGGGAAATCAATATGGGCGCCGTCCGTGACGCGGCCGACGAGACGCCGCCGCCGCACTATTGACGCCACGAGGCAGATCGGCGGCGACGCGAACTTTGCTGGCGGTTTCGAGGCTTGGTGGCCCGTCCGCCAGTCTTGTCCACAGCGGCCTTGACCGCGCCACAGCGGACTGCCAAGGCAGTTTGCAGGCACAACGGGAGCCGGGGGCGGCATGACGAGCGCAGGACTGGCGGCAGAAGCGGGCCGTGAAGCCGCCGGCAAGACCGGCACGGCACCGTTTTCCGCGTTCGAGTGGATGCTCGCCGGGCGCTATCTGCGCGCGCGCCGCAAGGAAGGCTTCATTTCCATCATCGCCGGCTTCTCGTTCATCGGCATCATGCTGGGGGTCGCCACGCTCATCATCGTCATGGCGGTGATGAACGG
>CALFEM010000417.1 GCA_937950105.1 uncultured Alphaproteobacteria bacterium
ATGCCTAAGTGACTGGAGTTCAGACGTGTGCTCTTCCGATCTGCTCGGGCAGGCGGCGGCATCGATCGTCGGGCGCGAGATCGTCGGCACCAAGGCAGCAGAGTTCCGCGCGATCGCCGACGCCATGCGCCGCATGCTCAAGGAGAACGGCCCGCCACCGGGCGGACGCTTCGCCGACCTTGCCGTGCTGGAGCCGGTGCGCGGCTACAAGGCCCGCCACACTTCGACGCTGCTCGTGTTCGAGGCGGTCGAGCGCGCCATGGCCGAGATCGAGGCGAAGCGCGGTGTCGCGGCCAAGGCCGCAGCTGGTTGAGCCCATGCAACTCGCGAAGGTGCTGCTCAAGGCGCCGATCCATCTCTACCGCTGGACCATCAAGCCGTGGATGGGCCTCGAGTGCCGGCATCTGCCGACCTGCTCGGAATACGGCCTCGAGGCCATCGACACCAACGGCGCCTGGCGCGGCTTCTGGCTGACGCTGTCGCGCGTTCTGCGCTGCAATCCTTGGGGCTCGGCCGGCTACGATCCGCCGCCCGACATCCGCTGCGAGCATCACGCGCTGGCGCCATGGCGCTACGGCCGCTGGACCGGACGGCACATCCGGCAGTCGTGGCACGACGCGGATTGCCCGACGTGCAAGAGTGACGCCTCGAAGACGTGATGTCGGCGTGGCACGCTGCAGCGGGCGCTGCGGCTCACGCGGCCGAGGCAACGACGACTTCGGCGACGCTGACGTCCCCGGCGATCACGGCGCTTGCCGCCTCGGCGATGGTGTCGGCGTAGAAGGCTTCGGCATCGACGAGGGCTTGCGCGGCGGCTGGCGTGTAGTGCGTCTGCCGCTCCATCTCGACCACGGTGCCGAGCAGATCGACCAGCGCATCGAAGGCGCGGCAGGCGAGGTACTCGAACGCCTTCACCTCCCACAGCGTGGCGCCCTGGAACACCTGGCCGTTCAGCATGGTCTTGACGGTGATTTCCGGACAGGCGTCGTTCTTCACGATGGCGTTGACGTGCGTCATCAGCGAACCGGTCGGCTGCGGCACGCCCTGCGGCAGGCCGTTGGCATACGCCGAGCGCTTGAACAGGTTCTCGCCGAGGTAGGTGGCTTCGAGCTTGGCCTTCAGCGCATCGTCGACGATGGCGAAGATCTGGATGGCCGGGCGCGGCTTCGGCTGCCCCGGCACCGGCACGAGGCCCTTGCGGATGATCATCTTCGGCGCCTGCATGTCGCGTCCCCCAGCGTGATGGGCCCGGCGCGCGCGGTGCGGCACGGGCTCGAAGGTCATTCAACTGACCGCACTCTATTCGCATCTTCTTAAGGGAGACCGACGAGACGCGGTAAACCGGGCGTCAATGGGCGTGCCGATCTTGACAGGGGCGCGAAAGGGGAGAAAACAACGCCCCGACATCATGTCTTACGCCGCGGCTGGTTTGCGGCGAGTGAGCAACAGGAGAGAGAGATGACCGACGTCACCCTGACGTTCCCGGATGGCGCTTCCCGCAAGGTGAAGTCCGGCACTTCCGGCCTCGACGTGGCGAAGTCGATTTCGCCGTCGCTCGCCAAGCGCACGGTCGCCATGCAACTCGACGGGGCGCTCGCTGATCTCGCCGATCCCATCACACGAGACGCGAAGATCAACTTCGTCGCGCGCACCGACGCGCCGGCGCTCGAGCTGATCCGCCACGACGCCGCGCACGTGATGGCGGAAGCTGTGCAGGAGCTGTGGCCCGGTACGCAGGTGACGATCGGCCCGGTGATCGAGAACGGCTTCTATTACGACTTCGCGAAAGCCGAGCCGTTCCAGCCGGACGACATGCCGAAGATCGAAAAGAAGATGGCGGAGATCATCGCCCGCAACGCGCCCTTCACCAAGGAGGTGTGGTCGCGCGAGCAGGCGAAGGAGTTCTTCCGCGCGAAGGGCGAGCTGTTCAAGGTCGAGCTGGTCGATGCCATTCCGGCCGATCAGGACATCAAGATCTACAAGCAGGGCACCTGGCTCGATCTCTGCCGCGGCCCGCACACGACGTCCACG
>CALFEM010000418.1 GCA_937950105.1 uncultured Alphaproteobacteria bacterium
GCGAAGGGCTCGGGCGATCGGAGCGCAGTCAAAGTGGCGCCGCCGATTCACGTTCGCGCTGGTAGGAGCGCGAACGATCGGGGCGTTTTTGTTTGGCGCCGCCGATTCACGTTTGCGCTGGTAGGAGCGCGAACGATCGGGGGCGCCTCCCCACTCCCTACTCCCTACTCCCTACTCCCTACTCCCTACTCAAACGATCTTGGCCATGTCGTCGAAGGCGAAGCGGGGGCTGCGCGGGAACAGGCCCTTGGGGTCGCCGTAACCCAGGTTGCAGAGAAAATTCGAGCGGTAGGTCGTGCCCGAGAAAAATTCCTTGTCGACGCCGGCCATGTCGAAGCCCGACATCGGGCCGACATCGAGGCCGAGCGCGCGCGCCGCAAGCATGAGGTAGGCGCCCTGCAGCGTCGCGTTGCGGAACGTGGTCGCCTCGATCTTCGGCTGGTTGCCGACAAACCACGCGCGAGCATCCGTGTGCGGAAACAGGAACGGCAGCTTCTCGTAGAACTCCACGTCCTCGCCGATGATGACGCAGACCGGCGCCTGCATGGTCTTCTCGTCGTTGCCCGGAGAGAGATACGGCTTAAGGCGCGCCTTGGCCTCCGGCGACTTCACGAACACGAGACGTGCGGGCGAGCAGTTGGCGCTGGTCGGCGCCCATTTCATGGTGTCGACGACGCGGCGCAGCAGATCGTCCGGCACGTCGCGGTCTTGCCAGGCGTTGTGCGTGCGGGCGTTGAAGAACAGCGTGTCGAGGGCCTGCTGGTCGAGCGGCTCGGCCATGAATTGTCTCCGTGATGAGGCTGAAGGGCGTGGGATTTCGCAAGCGCGTATGCGCTCGATCGCAGATGGTGCCGGGGCGGACAAAAGAAAACCCCGCGCGACGGGCGGGGTTCCCATTGCTGGTGCTGGTGGCGGCTCAGGCCGCGCGCACCTCGTGCACCTCGGGGCAGAAGTGCTTCAGCAGGTTCTCGATGCCGTGGCGGAGCGTCGCCGTCGACGACGGGCAGCCCGAGCAGGCGCCGCGCATGTGCAGGTAGACGATGCCATCACGGAAGCCGGCGAAGGTGATGTCGCCGCCATCCTGGGCAACCGCCGGACGCACCCGCGTCTCGAGCAGCTCCTTGATGGTCTCGACCGTATCCTCGTCTTCGGCGGCGTAGTTACCTTGCGCCGAGTCGTTGGCGCCGGCGCCGCTCACCACCGGGGCGCCCGACATGTAGTGCTCCATGATGGCGCCGAGGATCATCGGCTTCAGGTGCTGCCACTCGAGGTCGCCCTTGGTCACCGAGATGAAGTCCGAGCCGAGGAACACGCCCTTGACGCCGTCGATGTCGAACAGGCGCTCGGCCAGCGGCGACTTGTCGGCCTCGCCGCGCGAGCGGAAATCGGCGGTCCCGCCGCCGAGCACCGGACGGCCCGGCACGAACTTCAGCGTCGCCGGATTGGGCGTGGCTTCGGTCTGGATGAACATGCTTCCTGCCTCCGGATATGCGCCCGACGATGACCGGCCGCACGGAGCCGGATGTCTCGCAGCGTCTTTAGAACTGTTCGAAACAGGATTTAGGCGATCGGCGGCTCAAAGTCGAGCCCGGCAACCGCTTTTTTCCGTCTTGTGAGGTCGGAGTTGTGCAAAGCCTGAAGGCGGAGACCGTTAAGGCCCGGATTGCGCGGGCTTCCGAAGTCAGGCCAGCGCGCGGATGGCGTCGAGCGTCAGGTTGCCGGGCACGATGGTGATCGGCACAGGGAACTTGCCTGCGTGAGATCCGGCGGCGAGCGACGACACCAACGGACCCGGGCCCTTCACATCGGTGGCCGCGCCGAGCACAAGCAGCGCGATGTCCTCGTCATCGTCGATCAGCTCGACGATCTTTTCCGCCTTGTTGCCCTCGCGGATGACTTCCTCGATGCCGACATTGTCGAAGCCGGCGAGGCTCAGCTTGCGCCGGAACAGGCGGAACAGCGCGCGCGCCTTGTTGGTCTCTTCCTCGACCTGGACCTGACGCACGCCCATCCAATGATGGAAGCCCTGCGGCTCGATCACGTACACCATGACGATCAGACCGCCGGTATGCGCGATGCGGCTGGCCGCGAAATAGAGAGCCGATTCGACCTCTGCGCTCTCGTCGACGACGAGGAGCAGTTTGCGGCGGTGACCGCTTTCGAAGCTGCGACGGATCTTTGTCATGCGGTCATGCTGCCATTTGCGCCGAACGGCGACAATCTGATTTCAAGGTTCGCGAACAGGCTGTGGCTGCGGCAAAATGGGCGCTTCCCCATGTCTCTAGGCGGGGGCGGGAGGCCGTCACGCGCGCACGAGGCCGACCACATCCTTCACCTCGGCCATGATCGGCTGGGCGATGGCGCGGGCCCGCGCGCTGCCGTCGGCGAGGATACGGTCGATGCCGGCCGGGTCCTGCATCATGCGCACCGTTTCAGCAGTGATCGGCGCGAGCCTGGCGACCGCGGCATCGGCCAGCGCCTTCTTGAAGCCCGAGAACTGCGCACCGCCATGCTCGGCGAGCACGGCCGCGACAGACTGGCCCGTCAGCGCCGCGAAGATGCCGACGAGATTATCGGCCTCCGGGCGACCCTTGAGGCCCTCCGGCTCCGACGGGAGCGCGTCAGGATCGGTCTTCGCCTTCTGGATCTTCCGGGCGATGGTGTCGGCGTCGTCGGTGAGGTTGATGCGCGACAGGTCCGACGGGTCCGACTTAGACATCTTCTTGGTGCCGTCTCGCAGGCTCATCACGCGCGTGGCCGGACCGGTGATGACGGGCTCCGGCTGCGGGAAGAACACGCCATCGGCGTAGCCGAGCCGCGCGATGCCGTCGCGGAAGTCGTTGTTGAACTTCTGCGCGATGTCGCGCGCCAGCTCGAGGTGCTGCTTCTGGTCCTCACCGACAGGGACGTGCGTGGCGCGATAGGCGAGGATGTCGGCCGCCATGAGGTTGGGATACGCATAGAGACCGACCGACGCGTTCTCCTTGTCCTTGCCGGCCTTCTCCTTGAACTGCGTCATGCGGTTGAGCCAGCCGAGGCGGGCGACGCAGTTGAAGATCCATGCGAGTTCGGCGTGCTCCGGCACCTGGCTCTGGTTGAAGACGATCGAGCGCTGCGGATCGAGCCCGGCGGCGATATACGTCGCCGTCACCTGACGTATCGAGCGGGCCAGCTCGGCCGGCTCCTGCCAGACGGTGATGGCGTGCAGATCGACCACGCAATAGATGCACTCGTGCGTCTTCTGCAGCTCGATCCACTGCAGCATGGCGCCGAGATAGTTGCCGAGGTGCAGGCTGCCGGTCGGCTGCATGCCGGAGAAGACGCGCTCGGTAAATGTCATGGTGCCCTTTCCTTGAGATCGGCGCCGGTTATGGCGCGCGGCCCGCCAGCGTGCAAGGCCGTTCGCTGATGCCGTGCACGAGGGGTGGGTTGTGTGTCAGGCCGGCTTGCGGCGCATGAACCGCTTGAGTTGCGCCGGCGACAGGACGCCCGTCGCCATGATGACGAACGCGAACGCCAGCATGCTGACGGCGACGACGGCGCCGAGCGCGCTGCCCCGCATCAGCAGCGGCATGGCACGATCCAGGTACGGCGCCAGCACCTGCAAGGCTGCATACAGCACGCCACCCATGAGCCCGCTCGCCAGGCCGATCAGCGGCAGATTGCGGACGAGCCTCTCGTCGAACTCGAAAGCGCCGTGCCTCTTCAGCGTCAGGAACAGCATGGCTGCGTTGATCCAGGCGGCGATCGTCGTCGCCAGCGCGATGCCGACGTGCGGCGGGTATCCGAGATGCTGGAACAGGAAGAACAGCGCAACCGAGCCGATGACGTTGACGACCATGTTGACGCCCGCATAGCGCATCGGAGTCCTGGTATCTTCCCGGGCAAAGAAGGCCGGCTGGAACACCTTGATGAGCACGAACGCCGGCAGGCCGAACGCGAATGCCGCGAGGGCCGCCGCCGTCTTCGGCGTATCGGTGGCGGTGAAGGCGCCGCGCTCGAACAGCACCTGGATGATCGGCTCGGCCGCGACCGCCAGAGCCACCGCCGCCGGCAGTGTCAGCAGCAGCGCGAACTCCATGCTGCGGTTCTGGCTGTCCATCGCCGCGACGTGATCTCCGGCGCGCAGGCGTCGCGCCAGATCCGGCAAAAGAACGACGCCGACCGCCACGCCGACGATGCCGAGCGGCAGCTGATACAGCCGGTCGGCGTAATAGAGATACGACACCGCGCCCGCCTGCAGCGAAGCGATGATGGTGCCGACGACGATGTTGATCTGCGTGATGCCGCCGGAGATCAGTCCCGGGATGCCAAGCTGCACCAGCCGCTGCACGCCTTCGGTGTAGCGCGGCCGCCTGAGCCGCAGATGGAGTCCGGCGCCGCGCACCGCAATCCACAACATCGCAAGCTGCACGAGGCCGGCCGCGAATACGCCCCACGCCAGTACGTAACCGGCTTCGGGGCGGCGCGCATAGCCGAGCGCGATGGCGAGGCCGATGGCCGAAATGAGCACCACGTTGAGCAGGATCGGCGCCGCCGCCGCCGCCCAGAAGCGGTGCATCGAATTGAGCACGCCCGATAGCAACGCCACCAGCGACATGCACGTCAGATATGGAAACGCGATTCTCGTCAGGTCGACGGCGAGAGCGTACTTTTCCGGATCGGTCGCAAAGCCCGGCGCCAGCAGCATCATCAGCCACGGCATCGCCAGCATGGCGATCGCCGAGACGATCGCCAGCACCATCAGCAGCCCTGACATCGCCTCTTCGGCGAACGATTTCGCTGCTGCCTCACCCTCGCCTTCGAGGCGCTTGGCGAACAGCGGTACGAACGCCGAGTTGAAGGCGCCCTCGCCGAACAGGCGGCGGAACAGGTTCGGAAAGCGGAAGGCGACGAAGAAAGCGTCGGCGATGGCACCGGAGCCGAGCGCGCCCGCGATCAGGATGTCGCGCACGAAACCGAGAACGCGGCTGACCATGGTGAGGCCGCCGACGGTGGCGAACGACTTGTACAGACTCATGCGTCGGCCTCGTCGGTCACCGCGAGGACGGCGATCAGCTTTTCCTCGATCGACTTCTGGCGCGGCTCACTGGTGATCTTCTTGGCCGTCAGGTCGGTGACGTAGAACACGTCGACCGCCTTCTCGCCGAACGTGGTGATGTGCGCCGACGAGATGTCGAGATTCAGATCCGACAGCGTGCTGGTCAGGTCATACAGCAGGCCCGGACGGTCACGCCCTGCCACCTCGATGACGGTGAACTGGTCCGACAGCATGTTGTTGATGATGACCTCGGGGGCCACCGTGAAAGCCTCGATGCGCCGCTCTACCGGGCGGCGCTTCGACAGCAGCGACTTCAGACGCGCCTCGCCCTTCAGCAGCTTCTCGATGGTCTGACCTATACGGCGCACGCGGCGCTCCTCGTCCTCGTCGTCCTTGAACTCGCGCTGCAGCAGGAAAGTATCGAGCGCGAAACCGTCGCGCGTCGTGGTGATGTGCGCGCCGACGATGTTGGCTCCGGCCGCCGCACACGCGCCGGCGAACAGCGACAGCAGACGCGGATGGTTCGGCGCGAAGATCGTCAGCTCGGTAATGGCCGTGAAGGCATCGCTCTTGAAGTCGATGGCGAGCTTCTCGCCCTTGTCGCTCGCGCGCTGCATGAGTCGCGCATGCTCGGCCTGCTGGCGCGGTTCGTAGCGCAGCCAATAATCCGTGTAGAAGCGCTCGATCTGGCGATCGACCTGCTCGCGGCTCCAGTCGGTGAGTGCCGCGCGCATCGCTTCCTGCGCCATCGCTACCTGCTCGGTGCGCCCGAGCTTGCCATGACCACCGGAGAGCACCGCCTCGGTCTCGTAGTAGAGCGTGCGCAGCAACTGGCCCTTCCAGCCGTTCCACGTACCGGGCCCGACGGCGCGGATGTCGGCGACGGTCAGCAGCAGCAGTAGCTTGAGGCGTTCGAGGCTCTGCACGATCTCGGCGAAATCGCGAATGGTCTTCGGGTCGGTGATGTCGCGGCTCTGGGCGATGTTGCTCATCGTCAGATGCTGCTCGATCAGCCAGGCGACTGTCTCCGTCTCGCCGGCGGTGAGGCCGAGACGTGGACACACCTCACGCGCGATGCGGGCGCCGACGATGGAATGATCCTCCTCGCGGCCCTTGCCGATGTCGTGCAGGAACGCGGCGACGAACAGCGCCTTGCGGTTCTTGATGGTGTTGACGATCTCGCTCGACAGCGGAAGCTCGCCCGAGGCGCCACCGCGCTCGATGTTGGTCAACATGCCGACGGTCCGGATCAGATGCTCGTCGACCGTGTAGTGGTGGTACATGTTGAACTGCATCATGCCGACCACGCGGCGATAGGCGGGGATGAAGCGCGCCAGCACGCCAGCTTCGCTCATGCGGCGCAGCGTGCCTTCCGGATTGGTGCGGCCGGTCAGCAACTCGAGAAAGATGCGGTTGGCTTCCGGACTGATGCGCAGCGAGTGATCGACCATCGGCAGCGAGGCGCGGATCAGCCGCAGCGCATCCGGGTGCAGATACGTGTCGGTGTGCTCGGCCTGGGCAAAGAAGCGGATCAGGTTGACCGGATCGCGCTTGAAGACCTCCTTGTCGGAGACGTTGATGCGATCGTTCTCGATGCGGAAGTCGGTCTTCTGGCGGACTTCGCGGCGCATACGCCAGGACAGCGGATTGAGCAGGCGATTGAGGCCCGGCGCGGTCTTGAGCTGCTGGATCTCGAGCGTACTGCACAGGATCGTGGTCAGATCACCGACATCCTTGGCGACGAGGAAATAGTGCTTCATGAAGCGTTCGACCGCGCGCAGGCCAGCGTGCTTCTTGTAGCCGAGCCGTTCCGCCATCACCGGCTGCAGATCGAATGTGAGCCGTTCCTCGGCGCGCCCGGTGAGGAAGTGCAGGTAGCAGCGCACGGTCCAGAGAAAATCCTCGCACTTCTCGAAAGTGTCGACCTCCTTGCGCGTGAACACTCCCGCCTCGATGGTCGACGCTTCCACGCCGTCACCGTAGAGATACTTCGACAGCCAGTGCAGCGTGTGCAGGTCCCTGAGACCGCCCTTGCCATCCTTGATGTTCGGCTCGACCTTGTAGCGCGACTCGCCGGTGCGCCGGTGACGCTCCTCGCGCTCGGACATTTTCGCGTCGATAAAGGCCCGCCCGGTCCCCCGCACGACCTCCTCGCGGAAGCGCCCGATCAGCTCGGCGAACAATTGCGCGTCGCCGAGGATCAGCCGGCTGTCGAGGATCGCGGTGCGGATCGTGACATCGGCGAGCGACAGCTTCACGCACTGGTCGACGTTGCGCGTGGCATGGCCGACCTTGAAGCCGAGATCCCACAGAATATAGAGCATGTACTCGGCGACGCTCTCGCCCCACGGCGTCTGCTTGTAGGGCAGCAGGAACAGCAGATCGATATCGGAACCCGGCGCCAGCAGTCCGCGACCATAGCCACCCGTCGCGACGATCGACATGCGCTCGGCGTCGGACGGGTTGGTCGCGCGATAGACGTGCGTCACCGTGTAGTCGAAGACGAGGCAAATCAGCTCGTCCTGGAAGTGCGAGAGGCCGGCGGCGCAGCGCCGCCCGTCGCCGTCCCGCTCCAGCCCGGAAAGGGCGCCGGCACGTGCGTCGGTGACGAGTTGCTTCAGCCGCTCGACGACCGCTCCGCGCGCCTCCGCGGCACTCGCCGACGACAGGAACATCGACGTCAGCTCCTGACGCAGCGCGCGCGGATCGAACCAGGGCGGAGAAACGTCGACGAGATTCTTCATGTCGGCCAGCATAGGCTCCTCGGCCGCAATCGTCATGCCGATGCGCTCCCTCAATTGGTGGAAGAGGTCCGCGCGGACCGCAGCAGACCCTTGAGACGGTAGAGCTCGTCGAGCGCTTTCTTCGGCGTCAGCTCGTCGGGGTTGATGGCGCCGAGGGCGTCTTCGACGGGCGACGGCCCGCGCGCTTCGGCAATGGGGTTGACCGGGCGCGCGGCGGCGAACAGCGGCAACTCGTCGAGCGGCGCGGTGCCTCCGGAGCGCCGGTCGGCCTTTTCCAGAAGCTTCAACACCTCACCCGCACGAGCGACCACTTTGGCCGGTAGTCCGGCGAGCTTCGCGACCTGGATGCCATAGGAGCGATCCGCCGCGCCGGCCCGCACCTTGTGCAGGAAGACGATCTCGTCGTGCCACTCCTTGACGTCGACGGTGACGTTGGCGACGCCCGACAGGCGACCCTCGAGCGCCGTCAGCTCGTGATAGTGCGTGGCGAACAGTCCGCGGCAACGCGAAACGTCGTGCAGATATTCGAGCGTCGCCCACGCGATCGAGAGGCCGTCGAAGGTCGCCGTGCCGCGCCCGATCTCGTCGAGGATGACGAGCGAGCGGTCGGTCGCCTGATTGAGGATGCCCGCCGTCTCGACCATCTCGACCATGAACGTCGAGCGACCGCGCGCGATGTCGTCGGCCGCGCCGACACGTGAGAACAGGCGATCGACGATACCGATGTGCGCGGAGCGCGCCGGTACATACGAGCCCATCTGCGCGAGTACCGCGATCAAGGCGTTCTGGCGCAGAAAGGTCGATTTGCCGGCCATGTTAGGGCCGGTGACGATCCAGATGCGCGCGTCCTTGCCCTCGTCGAAGCCGCTGGGTGCTTCCACGCGCGGACGACCGAGCACGCAATCATTGTCGATGAAGGGGCCGGCGCGCGATTGGGCCAGCGCCTGCTCGACCACCGGATGGCGCCCGCCGATGATCTCGAAAGCATCGCTGTCGTCGATCTCGGGCCGCACGTAGCCTTCGTTGTGCGCGAGCTCTGCAAGAGCAGCGACCACATCCAGTTCGGCGAGTGCCGCCGAGATCGCGCCGAGGTCCGCTTCCTTCGCCGCGATGGCGCCCGACAGCTCCGCGAAAACCTCCTGCTCGATGGCCAGGGCACGCTCGGCGGCCGACGCGATGCGACCCTCGATTTCGACCAGCTCTGTGGTGGTGAAGCGCATCGCATTCGACATGGTCTGGCGATGCCGGAACGTGTCGGAAAGCGGCGGCGAAACGAGCGGCTTCGCGTTCTGCTGGGTCACCTCGATGAAGAAACCGAGGATGTTGTTGTGGCGGACCTTGAGCGACTTGACGCCGGTTTCCTCGACGTAGCGCGCTTCGAGCGCCGCCATCACGTTGCGGCTGGCGTCGCGCAACTCGATCGCCTCGTCGAGCGCGGCGCGATAGCCGGCGCGCACGAAGCCGCCATCGCGGCGCAGATGCGGCGGCTCGTCGACCAGCGCCGCCGCCAGCTCCGACTGCAGCGGACCCGCCGCCTTGGCAAGCCGCGCACCGACATCTTCGAGCGCCGAAGGCAAACCGATGGCGCCCACTCCGGCGGTCAGCTTCACTGCAGCCGTCTCGGCCGCGGCGAGGCCGTCCCGCACGGCTGCGAGATCACGCGGGCCGCCGCGGCCGAAGGCGATGCGCGACACTGCGCGCGCGATGTCCGGCGCGCTGCGCAGTGCGTCACGCAGGTCGGCGCGCAGCCGCTCCGCCTCGACGAGAAAGCCGACACAATCGAGCCGGGCATGGATTTCGCTGGCGTCGCGTAAGGGCGCGGCGAGGCGGCTCGCCAGTTCGCGCGCACCCGCGCCCGTCACCGTGCGATCGATGGCGGCGAGCAGGCTGCCGTCCTTGCCGCCGGATGTCGCGCGCACCAGTTCGAGGCTCGAGCGGCTGGCGGCGTCGATCAGCAGCGCAGCGCTCGCTCCGGTCCGGCGCGGAGGCCGCAATACCGGTTGCTTGCCGAGCTGTGTCAGGTCCACGTACTTGAGCAGCGCGCCGACCGCCGCCAGCTCGGTGCGTGAGAACGAGCCGAAACCGCCGAGTTCGGTCACGCCGAGCCGCGCCTTGAGCCCGCGCTCGCCCGAAACACTATCGAAATGCGCGTTTGGCAGCGGCGTCGCCGCGGCGCTGGCGATCTCGATCCATTTGCGCAGCTCGCTCTCGGCCAGCAGCCCGTCGGTCGCCAGTAGCTCGCCCGGCGACAGTCGCACCAGCTCGCCCGGCAGGTCGGCGCCGCTCGTCTAGCCGATCTCGCACTCGCCCGTCGAGATGTCGAGCGAGGCCAGAGCGACGCGATCCGCCGAGCCGAGCAGCGCGCCGTCGCCGCCAGGGGCACGGAAGATCGCCGTCAGGTAGTTGCGCTTGCCCGCTTCGAGCAGGGTTTCCTCGGTCAGCGTGCCGGGCGTGACCAGCCGCACCACGTCGCGGCGCACGACCGCCTTGGCGCCGCGCTTCCTCGCCTCCGCCGGGTCCTCGAGCTGCTCGCACACGGCGACGCGGAAGCCCTTGCGGATCAGACGTTGCAGATACTCGTCGGCGCGATGGATCGGCACGCCGCACATGCGGATGTCCTCGCCGAGGTGCTTGCCGCGCTTCGTCAGCACGATGCCGAGTGCTTCCGAGGCGACCACCGCGTCCTCGAAGAACAGCTCGTAGAAGTCGCCCATCCGGTACCAGAGGATGCAGTCCGGGTTGGCGGCCTTGATCTCCAGGTACTGCGCCATGGATGGCGTGGCCGAGGCGATCGCCTCGGGGGAATAGAGCGCCGGCGGTGTGGCAGCGGTCGCAGCCGGGTCCTCGGCCCCGGCGCGGGCATAGTGCGCAGAAAAGCCGGCGGCCTCGGCCGCGCCGTCCCCCGGCGCCTCCGCATCCTGTTGCGCCGCCGCGTGCGCCGGGCCCTTCCTCGGTGCCATATCGACTGAAATCCGGTTGCCAACCTGTCGGTGGAACGCATAGAGCAGGTTCGCCGCGAAGGAAATCGAAACGGGCGAGCCCATCCCCGGCCCATGACCGCCGCCGGCCGCCCGCTGCCCCCTCGCGCGGCGTCCGAGGTTAATTCCGTTTACATCTCAAGCACAGGTCCGAGCACGCCGCCATGGCCACCAGGTTCAAGGAAGCCCGTTTCCGCCCCGAGGAAGCCCTGCAGTTCCACGCCCAGGGCAAGCCCGGCAAGCTCGAGATCATGCCGACCAAGCCGCTCGACACGCAGCGCGACCTGTCCCTGGCCTATTCGCCCGGCGTGGCCGTGCCGGTGCGGGCCATCGCCGACGACCCCAAGACCGCCTACGACTACACCAACAAGGGCAACATGGTCGCCGTAGTTTCCAACGGAACCGCCATCCTCGGCCTCGGCAATCTCGGCGCGCTGGCGGCCAAGCCGGTGATGGAAGGCAAGGGCGTGCTGTTCAAGCGCTTCGCCGACATCGACGCCATCGACCTGCTGGTCTCGACCGAGGACGTCGACGCCTTCATCAATTCGGTGCGCTATCTCGGACCGTCGTTCGGCGGCATCAACCTCGAGGACATCAGGGCTCCGGACTGCTTCGTCATCGAGGACCGGCTGAAAGAGCTGCTCGACATCCCGGTGTTCCACGACGATCAGCACGGCACGGCCATTGTCGTCGGCGCGGCGATCCTCAACGGCCTCGAGGTCGCCGGCAAGCGCATCGAGGACGTCAAGCTCGCCTGCTCGGGCGCGGGCGCGGCGGCGCTCGCCTGCCTCAACCTGCTCGTGCACCTCGGCATGAAGCGCGAGAACATCTTCGTCTCCGACATCAAGGGCGTCGTCTACAAGGGCCGCAAGGAGCTGATGGACCCCTGGAAGGAGCCGTTCGCGCAGAAGACGAAGGCGCGCACACTCGCCGAGATCATGGTCGACGCCGACATCTTCCTCGGGCTTTCGGCGGGTGGCATCGTCAGCCGCGAGATGGCGGCGAGCATGGCGAAGAACCCCATCATCTTCGCCATGGCCAATCCGGAGCCGGAGATCACGCCGGAGGAGGTGCTCGCCGCGCGCGATGACGCCATCATCGCCACCGGCCGCTCCGACTACCCCAACCAGGTCAACAACGTGCTCTGCTTCCCGTTCATCTTCCGTGGCGCCCTCGACGTTCAGGCGTCGACGATCAACGAGGCGATGAAGGTTGCGGCCGCCCGTGCGCTCGCTGAGCTGGCGCGCGCCGCGGTACCGGATTC
>CALFEM010000419.1 GCA_937950105.1 uncultured Alphaproteobacteria bacterium
CCACCGAGATCTACACTCTTTCCCTACACGACGCTCTTCCGATCTCTGGCGCAGGTGGCGGTCGATACGGCGGTGCGCGCGGTACTGCAGTGCCAGCCGTTCAGCCTGCCGCCGGACAAATACCAGGTCTGGAAGGTGATCGAGCGCGCGTTCGACCCGAGCAATATGCTCTGAGCCTGCCACAATCGTCGGGCATCCCTTCTCCCTCTCCCTGCTTGCGGGGAGCTGCTTTGAACGGGCGGCGCGAATCAGGGACTGTGCAGACGGGCATGCTCCGATCTGCAACACGAGATGAGGACGAGATGACGTTTGCGATGCTGGACCTCCGGAACACGGCGCGCGCGACCGGCTGGCGCGCGTTTCTGGTGGTGGCGACGCTTATGGCCTCGCTCGTGGCGATGCTGGCGCCGGCCTCGGCACAGTTGCGCGGCACACAGCGCGAAGGCACCATCGCGCCGATCCCGATTGCGATCCCCGAGTTCACCGGCGCCGATCCGAAGCTCGCCGCAGACATCTCCAACGTGGTCGCCGCCGACCTCGGCCGCTCGGGCCTGTTCGAACCGCTCGACCGTGGCTCCTTCCTCGAGCGCATCAGCGACGTCAACGCCGCGCCGCGCTTTCCCGACTGGCGCTCGATCCGCGCGCAGGCTCTGGTGGTCGGCCGCGTCACTGCGGGCGGCGATGGCAAGGTGACGGCCGAATACCGCCTGTGGGACGTGGCGACCGGCCGCCAGCTCTCGGGCCAGCGCTTTTCGACGGGCGAGGTCAACTGGCGCCGCGTCGGCCACATCATCGCCGATCAGGTCTACGAACGGCTGACCGGCGAGAAGGGCTACTTCGACACCCGCGTCGTGTTCATCGACGAAACCGGGCCGAAAGATCGCCGCGTCAAACGGCTCGCCATCATGGATCAGGACGGCGCCAACGTGCGGCTGCTGAGCCAGGGCAAGGAACTGGTGCTGACGCCGCGCTTCAGCCCGAACAACCAGGAAGTGACGTTCATGTCGTATGCGGGCGAGAAGCCGCGCGTGTATCTCATGAACCTCGAGACCGGCCAGCGCCAGGTGGTCGGCGATTTTCCGGGCATGACGTTCGCGCCGCGCTTCTCGCCGGACGGCCAGCGCATCGTCATGAGCATGCAGTCCGAGGGGGCATCCAGCATCTTCGAGATGGACCTGCGCTCGCGCCAGACACGCAAGCTGACCAACACCACCGCCATCGACACGGGGCCCTGCTATTCGCCCGACGGCAGCCAGATCGTGTTCGAATCGGACCGCGAGGGCTCGCAGCAGCTCTACGTCATGGGCGCCGACGGCTCCGGCATCCGACGCATCTCGTTCGGAGACGGTCGCTACTCGACCCCGGTGTGGTCGCCGCGCGGCGACTACATCGCCTTCACCAAGCAGATGTCGGGTCGATTCCTGATCGGCGTGATGAAGCCGGACGGTTCCGGCGAGCGCATCCTGTCGGAGGGCTTCCACAACGAGGGCCCGACCTGGGCGCCGAACGGGCGCGTGCTGATGTTCTTCCGCGAGTCGCGCGGCGGCAATGCCGGACCGCGAATCTATTCCGTGGACATCACCGGCTATAACGAGCAGGTGGTGGCAACTCCGGCCTTTGCCTCCGATCCCGCCTGGTCGCCCCTGCTGAATTGACCGGAACGTCACGGTGATGTCGCCGCAGTGCGGATTCACGTCGGCCGCAGCGGCAGAGCCTTTTAACATTTGCTTAATGAATCAATCGCCTACGCGATTCCGTCCGGCCGCGTCCGATGCTCCTCCGGCACCTCTGCATCGCGTTGCATTTTCGCATCAACACCCCTGCAAAAGCGGCGCGAAACGGCCTCTGTTCTTGATCGAATAAGCCCCCGCAGGTACCCCAGTATCTGGCTAGTGCCGATCAAAGCATCAGGAGATGAACCATGCAGGGTGTTAAGGGGCTGATCGTTATTTCGGCCGTCATCGCGGCTGTTGCGCTGGGCGCTTGCCGTCGTGAAGTTCCGCACGAGCCGATGAAGCTCGGCGCGGACGTTTCCGTTCAGCAGGCTCGCTAAGTACTGCGTCCTCTCAAGGACCATTCAATCAGGAGATCTACCCATGAAGGGCGCTATCGTTCTCGTCACCGTCATCGCGGCCGTCGCTCTCGGCGCTTGCCGCAAGGAAGTTCCGCATGAGCCGATGAAGCTCGGCGGCCCGGTTGCTGAGCAGACCCGCTAAGCAATCGGATTGACCATCTGCGGCTTGCCGCAGGTCGTCACGAATTCGAGGCCGAACCGTTGGCGCATGCCGCGGTTCGGCCTCGCTCGTTTTTGGGGCTCAGCGTTCGGCATTCCCTGAAACAGATTTCGCGCCAGCCGGGCGGATTGGCGCACGACGGCATCAGGGCGATGAGATTGCCCCGATGGACCGGTCGATTCCTGTGGGTTGAGGCGCTGTGTTGCCTCGCGAACCTTGCTGCGAGACCCCGCTCCGTGGTTCGGAACAGCTTGAGTGTCGGCCACAATTTCGTACGCAACGTAGTTTACGCCGACGCATGAACGAAAGGGTGAGGCGCTAGAGGCTGCAATGCGTGCAGCGCGCGTCCGCCGATGCCAGAAGGGGTGCATCGATGCCCGCGAAGAACAAGACGGCCTCGACGTGGGCTGCATTCGCTTTCCGCGCCGCCGTGCTGGCGGTGATGCCGCTGGCGCTGCAGGCCTGCGCCAACAAGGAGAACGGACCCGAAGCCGAACTGGGCCCCGGCGGTCGCGGCGGTGGTGCCGGCGCTCCGGTGCCCGGCACGCAGCGTGACTTCGCCGTCAACGTCGGCGATATCGTCTACTTCTCGACCGACAGCACGGATCTGACGCCGGAAGCCCAGCAGACGCTGACCAAGCAGTCGCAGTGGCTGCGACAGTATCCGCAGTTCACCATCACCATCGAAGGCCACGCCGACGAACGCGGCACCCGCGAATACAACATCGGTCTCGGCCAGAAACGCGCCGTCGCGGTGCGCAACTTCCTCGCATCGAACGGCATCAACGGGTCACGCGTTCGCACCATCTCCTACGGCAAAGAGCGCCCGGTGGCGGTGTGCGACGACATCTCGTGCTGGTCGCAGAACCGGCGTGCGCAGACGGTGCTCAACAGCCGCGTCGGCAGCAACTGAGCGGCGCGCTTTGCCGCACAAAAGATTCGTTTCACGACTCGGGCGGCTTCCTCAGGGGGCCGCCCGAGGTCGTCTGGTCCCCCTGTCTCGCAGTCGCAAGACCCCGCATGCCTGGATCACGGGGGATCAGGCTTGCGACAGGCAAAGTTTGGTCAAATTGACGGGGCAGGTTCGCCGCTTCTCACGGTGACCGGAGCGGGCGATCCGGCACCCTCGTTTCATGCGGGATCGACGATGACAATTCGGCAGCAGCCTCGGCACGTGTCGCACGCGGCGGGAAGGCGTGCTCCGTGGCAGCAGCCCGGGCCGCTCGCGCCGTGGCGCGCGCTGTTCGCCTCGCTCGCGGTGTTCGCAAGCGCCGCCGGACTTTCCCCCCTCGCCCGGGCGGCAGAGCAGGCTCCCGCCGTCGCCGTCGACGGCTGGTCCCAGCGCGAGGCTGCGCCGCTCGCGGCACCGCCGATCGTTGCCGCGCCGCCGTCGCCGGACGTCGTTCCCGCCGCTGCCAACGAGGCCGTTGGCGCGGTCGCGACCACGGCCGCCATCGAGGTCGACGACCATGCCCTGTTCGAGCGCGGTATCGGCGCGCTCGAAGCCGGCAAGCAGCAGGAAGGGCAGCGGCTGCTCGAGCAACTGGTGGCGCGTTCGCCCGCGTCACCACTCGCCGATGATGCCCGCCGTCGCCTGTCCGACATCTACCGGCAGGCGTTCGCGCTGCCGGATGCCGCCGCAGCAGCGCCCGCGACGCCGACCGCGAGCGTGGCGCCTGTCGCCGTGGCCCTGCCGGTCGACACGCCGTCACCGTGGCGCGAGCGCGCGCGGCGCACACATCGCTTCGAAAACATGCTTGGCGCCGAAGCCGGGGATCGCGTCTTCTTCGGCGTGTCGAGCAGCGATATCGGCGGGCGGGCGCGCAGCGTGCTCGAGCGGCAGGCGGCGTGGATCAAACGCTTTCCCGATCTCTACGTCGTCGTCGAAGGTCATGCGGACGAGCCGGGCGACGATGCGCTCAATCGCACGCTGTCGCTCGAGCGGGCCGACAAGGCGCGCAAGCTGTTGATCGCGATGGGGCTGCCGGCGGAACGTGTCGACATCGACGCGCGCGGCCGTCAGGATCGCGTCGCCAGTTGTGACAGCGCCGTCTGCCAGTCGCAGAACCGTCGCGTGGTGACGCGCCTGATGGTGGTGTTGCCGGCGGGGCGCGAGCGTAGCGCCGGCGACGAGGCCGGTGCGGCGCGGACGTCGCGTTGAGGCTGCGGCGCGCTCTGGCGCGTCGGGATCGAACAAGAACGCGAAGCGCGGACAAAGCGGGCCAGCGCTTCGGAGTGAACAGGCAGGCAGAGAAGATGCACACGCGATCGGGTCGGAACGGGCTGATGCTGGCCGTTGCATCG
>CALFEM010000420.1 GCA_937950105.1 uncultured Alphaproteobacteria bacterium
ACCTGTTGGAGAGGCGCCGGCTGATACCGGCAGGTCGCCGTTCGCGGGGAGCTGTGGCCAAGACAAGGCAAGGCCTCGAAGCTGCGTCGAATTGTCTTCAAATACAGCGTTTTCGCGTTAGATTCGGACATCAATCGTGATGCTCGTGCCACGCGGGAATTTGCCTCGGGCCGGGCATATCCCGCCCGCCGCCGGCTCACTGCGATGATTGCACGCGGCTGGGGAATGCGCGGCGCGGACGCTCGCTCGCACGGATCGGGCGCGCTATAAGCGGCGCATGAGCACACATGAGCCCTTGCGGCCGAACGCCCGCGTGCGCGTCGGCAACGTCACCTTCGCCAACGATGCACCGATCGCAGTGCTGGCCGGACCGTGCCAGATGGAGAGCCGCGCGCACGCGCTCGAAATGGCCTCCGCGCTGAAAGAGATCGCGGCCCGGCTCGGCATCGGCCTCGTCTACAAGACGAGCTTCGACAAGGCGAACCGCACCTCGCTCGGCGGCAAGCGCGGCCTCGGCCTCGACCAGGCGCTCGGCGTGTTCGCCGAGGTGCGCGAGAGCCTCGGGCTGCCGGTCGTCACCGACGTGCACGACGCGAGCCAGTGCGCGGTCGTCGGCGAGGTGGTCGACATCCTGCAGATCCCGGCGTTCCTGTGCCGGCAGACCGACCTGCTGATCGCGGCGGCGAAGACAGGCCGCGTCGTCAAGATCAAGAAGGGTCAGTTCCTGGCGCCGTGGGACATGAAGAACGTCGTCGCCAAGGTGACGGGCTCGGGCAATGCCAACGTGCTCGTCACCGAGCGCGGCGTCTCGTTCGGCTACAACACGCTCGTTGTCGACATGCGCGCGCTGCCGATCATGGCCGAGACCGGCGCGCCGGTGATCTTCGACGCGACGCATTCCGTGCAGCAGCCGGGCGGTCAGGGGACCAGCTCCGGCGGCGACCGCCGCTTCGTGCCGGTGCTGGCGCGCGCCGCAGTCGCGGTCGGCGTGGCGGGCCTCTTCATCGAGACGCACGAGGACCCGGACAACGCGCCGAGCGACGGCCCCAACATGGTGCCGCTGCGCGACTTCGAAGCCCTGCTGCGCGACCTGATGGCGCTCGACAAGGTGGTGAAGGGGGTAGGCTAGCGTTAGCCGTGGTGACCTACCTCGACCGAAGTCGGCCCTTTGCGGCCTCCTGCACACTGGTCCCAAGAGCTGCAGCTTGTTGCGTGTGTCCGCAAATCAGCGCGACGCACCGATCGCCATGAAGAGGCCGATGGCGAGAACCAGCAGGCCCACGACGTCGGCAATGCCGAACTGCATCAGAATGGCCGGTGGTTCGCGCATCCGCGGCGCGAAGCGGATCAGTCCGAGAGTGCCGAGGCCGATCCAGCCGAGTATCGCAACGGTGACACCCGCAGCGGCGTCGGGGATGTGCGGCAGCAGGTAGACGACGACCAGCAGTCCGATCGCGACGTGGGTCGCGAAGACGACGAGTGCCACCGCGCTCTTCTTGATGAATGCACGAGTAAAGCGTGGGTCTGTCAGTATTTGCACGACACCCGACACGATGACCGCGAGCATGATCGGGATCATGTACAGTTTGCTCATCGCGATAGCCCTTGAGTTTCGGGGCGTATCGGTCCCCTAATTCGGCAGGCACTCGCGCGCTTCCAATCCATCTGGATCGTCATACGCGCTTGTGAAGCCACCTCTCGAGAGCCGTCGACGTCCCGGGTGGATAATTTAGCGCACGGCGCGGGCTCGTTCGGTCCGGGTCAGTTCGAGCTGTTCGATTGCCCCGGCATTTCCCGGATTGATCTCGAGCACCTTCTCGAAGTCTGCGATGGCCTTGTCCCACTGCCTCGTCAGCTTGTAGATGAGCGCCCTGTAGAAATAGGCCGGAAACGATTTGGGATCGAGTTCTATGGCTCGATCCACATCCTTCAGAGCAGTCGCAAAGTCATTGCGGCTCGCATGAACGCGGGCACGATTGATGTACGCCTCGATGTTGTCTGGCTGCAGTACGATCGCACGATCGAGGTCGGCGAGCGCCTTCGGATAGTCGGCCTTGTACATCAACGCCTCGCCGCGCATCGTCAGAAGCTCGCTCTCCCGCCCCTTGAGTTCTCTGTTCCGGCACTCGTCTCGATGCTCCGGAAAGACCCGGGCGCATGCTGTCCTGAGATGGAGTGGAATGGCGGTCGTGAGATCGGCAATGGCCTCATTGTAAGCTCCCTTGAGCAACAGGATTTCGGCCCGATCCTTCAGGTACATTGGCGAGAGATCGGAGTTGCCGTCCAGTCGAATGGCTTCATTGAAGTCTGCCAAGGCTCCGTCGATATCCCGCTTGAGACGTTTGCGAAAGAATCCGCGCTCGTAAAGCGATCTCGCCCGCCATCGGGGCGACGGCTCCAGCGCGATCGCTTCGGAGATCACAGATAACGCCTTTTCAGGGTCGCTGTTTTCATCCAGCAAGAGTGCTCTCCAAGCCATGATTTTAGCCGACGCATCGACGTTCGGCTTCGTGTCGTCGGTTGAATCGGGAACCAGTCCGCCTGGAGGGGTGGGGCCAGGTGACAGGGGTGACGGCGATCTGAGCGGCGCAGGCGCTGGCGCAACAGTTGCCCCTGAGGGCGTCGACTTCGAGGACGTTGCCCCCGCGGGCTTCGATCCGGCATCCGGCCCCGCGGCGGCGGTGCCGGCGGGACGCGGCACGTTCGTCACCTTGAATTCCGTGACATGCCACGCGTCGCGCCGCGCCTCCGGCGATGCCGCGTGGATGCCGAGCAATTGCGTGCCGGCCGTTGGCTCCCCTTCGAAACGATGCACCGTCACGTCGTTGATACCGATCGTCGCCGTCCGCCCCTCCGCCGTGAGCCGGATGCGGTTCGCTTGCCCTGCCCGCAGAGCCGGGCTGCGCTTCCACGGAACGATATCGACCCTTCTGGCACCCACTTGGCGGTGAATCCGGAAGAAGCCGTCGCCTGAAATGCTGACGACATAGAAGCTCGATTCATTTCTCCCCCAGAACGCAAGTCCGGCATTGCTGGAACCGGCGTTGGTGGCTTCGGCAAGCATCAATGTCATGCAGACATCGAGGCTTCCACCCAGAGGCGTGGAGTTCCATCGCAGCAGTTCGGAGTACGGCGCGGGGGTGACGACGAGCTTGCCGGTGGAGATGCGGCAGTCGTCCGAAGTCGGTCTGCAGATCCCGGTTTGCCCCGCGAACCGGTCTTCGAGAATGACGGTGTCACCCTGACAAGCCCACCCGGCAACGCAGGAACCAAGCAATGCAGCAAAGCTGCATGCCGTCGTCACGAACGTGTGAGCCATGCGCCCACCTCCAAGGAAATACGGGCGTTGGCTAAGGCCGACACAACCGGGGTATTTGAGCATTGACGCCCGTCAAGGAAGAGACAAGCCTTTCTTGCCGGCGAGAGCAGAAATTGACCCTCGTCATGGGCGCACTTGCGGAAGGAACTTTAGAGTGAAAAGTGAGAACTCCGGCACTCACTGGGGAGCTGTTCATGCTGAAGCATCTGACGTTGGTGATCGCTGCATTGGCAATATGGCTTGGCAGCACGCCGGCCACGGCCTGCAAAGGCGACAAGGTTCTCTTCGATGATGATTTCTCGACGCTCGACCGCGCATGGGGCGCGCAGAGCGAGCATTTCAGTGTGAAGGACGGCAGGCTCGTGGTGAAGCCAGCGTCCAACATGGTCTTCTGGAGCTGGAACCCGGCCTTCACTTTCGATGATGCTGATGCGTGCCTGACCGTGACGCTCGTCGAGACGAGCGATCCGACCAACAGCAGTGCTGGACTGATGTTCTGGGTCAAGGACAACGCCAACTTCTACGTCATGAACATCGCCTCGAACGGATTCTATAAAGTGAACCGAAAAGTGGCAGGCAAATGGGTCGCAGACCCAATTGCCTGGACACAAACCGATGCGGTCAATCAAGGACCCTCCCAGCCGAACGTACTTCGTGTGACCACCAAAGGTCAGTCGGTGACGCTCGTGATCAACGACAAGGAGGTGGCGCGTTTCCGCGCCCAAGCGCCGGACGGACCATCTTATGTGGGCGTATTCGCGACATCGGCGAAGCCTGAAACTGACACTTGGGCCTTCGCAAATCTGAAGGTCACGAACGTGCGACCCTGAGGAACCTGCGGCATCAACTCGTCGGCGACGCTCGAGCACAAAGCTGCTATTCGCGGACGGCGATCGTGAAGGTGTGGACGATCATCGTGGACGTGCTGTCGCCAGGACGGCCGTACTCGAATACGAGCCGGATAGGTCCGTTTTCCAACGGAGTTACCAACCAGCTTTCGATGGCTCGGGCGCCGACGATGGCCTGACCATCTTCGCAGGGGGGTGGCGATACGCCTACGTGCTCAATGGTCACGCGTTTGATGCCCGTACTCGACTTCGCATCGATATGCCATGCGTAGCCGGTCGACGGATTGGCGATCAATGCAATTTCGAACGGGATGTTCAGCTCAGCTTCGCGCCGGGTTTGCGTCTTCTCGATCTGGTCGGCGCGCAGTGATGTCGCTCCGGAAAGGGTGAACACGAGTGCTATTGCTGTGTGTGCGACCGTTCGGCTGATCGACATCATGATGCTCCAACTCGCAGCTTGGGCTGTCGTCGAATAGCCGAGCGCGCGGCGAGCTGCATTGATTCTGCGTAAAGACCGATAGCTGCACGTCAGCTAGCATGAAAGACGGAATTCAAAGCACCGCGAATGTGGAGGATGTCTGCAATGCCCACTCATCGCAATAGCGTCCTGGGGAGAGGTGCATTTGCCGCTGCAATTCTGATGCTGTCTGGAAGCGCCGTCGTGGCGGCGTCTGTTCTCAGCGACCGTGATGCCATGTCGAAGGCAATTGCAGTCCTGAAAGGCGACCCCTACGGCAAGTCCGTCAAGGAGGTCAAAGCAAATATTCGCCAAGGCCGCTTGGTGTCTGACGGAATGACCAAAGCCTGCGGTTCGGTCCAGATCCCGATCTGGGAATTCCACGTCGTTGTCGACACCGGTATCAAAGACCAGTTCAAGAACGGTGTGATCGACGGGTATCTGGCTCTCGACGCGAAAAGCGGCAAGATCAGGTGCACCAACCTGCCACTTCTCGATTAGCACGTCACCGTCGGCGACCGTTCCCCTGGTTTCACTGGAATGGCGTTGATCCCTGTCAACGCGACGACTTCGACACGGGCTCGTGAACGCTGTCGCGACACGCCTCCAACGACCGCTATCGGAATGACTTCTGTCGTCGACAGCGCCGACAACGGCATCAGCGCAGCTGTGCGGGCCAGGCGGGCGGCAGCTCGATCGCCATCGTATCGATCGCCTCACTGCCCGACCTCCCCCAGTTGGTGGTGAACAGCACGCGCGTGAAGTCGCGGTTTACGGTTGCGTGCGGCTCAGCCCAGTAGTCGTGCTCCTTCGCGGGTTCGACCAGAGCGCGCGTGTGGGCGAGGCGTGCGATACGACCACCCGGCTTCAGCTCGATGGCGAAAACCTGATCGTCCATCCACGTGCGCGATCCTGCCGTGTCGTCGTAGGTCGAAACCAGCGCCCAGCCCGGCCGGGCAGTCGCACGGCCCGAGATGTGCAGACCGAGCGTGGGGTTGCCGGTGGCGCTGAAGTCGATTCTCTGCAGCTCGGTGCGCTGTCCGCTCGCCAGATCGATCATGGCGATGTGGTCGGTGTCGATGTCCTGGTAGACGATCACCTCGCGTCCCTCTGCGTCGAGAGCCAGATCGTAATGCCCCATGATGCGGGCGAGGCTGCGCCCGTTGGCAAGATTGCCGTCGTACACCATGAGTCCGCACGGGCGCGCGTCGCTGCCCGTCTGGCCGCGTTCGCAGTAGCGATCCAAGGCGGCCGCGAAATAGGTGCCGCGCGGGCTGATGGTGACGTGGTCGACGTCCTGCTCGATGCCGGGCACGCCGCGCATGTCGCGGATCGCGGCGATCCGGTCGTGATCGCGGTCGTAGATCATGAAGGCAACGGGCAGCCAGTTCTCGTCTTCTGCCATCAGCCCCCAGTAGCGGCCGTCGAGCGATGGGCTACCCTCGTGGCGGCTCCACACCGCGGCGAGACGCTGGCCGGGGAAATCCGCGGCGAAATCACGGACGGTTAGCTGCCGGCCCGAGTGGACCTCGAGCGAGGTCAGGCGGGTAGCGTCGATGTAGAACAGGACGCCCGGATCGCGCGCATGCCAGCGCGGCTCGATCGGCCCTTCGGGGGCGAGCTTGCGGATGGGCTGCAGAGTTGCGGCGTCGTAGACGTACCACGTGGCTGCGAGGCCCATGATGAGCAGCAGGCTCTCGTCGGCGTTGAACGCCTGCACCCTCGAGTACTCGTTCTTGAGACCGCGAGACGCGTCACCGGCAGCGATGTCGGCGGCGCGGTCGGTGACGCGCACAAGGCAGGTTCCGAACACGGGATCACGGAACGGCGTGCGAGGCGGCGGCTCGGCCAACGGCGGAGCTTGGCGCACCGAGTGGTCAGCGATCAGTGGCCGATCCGGGTCCACGCATCGCAGCGCCGCAGGTGTTGCGGCGCTGCCGGTGGAGAGTGCCAGAACTACCGACACGAGACACGCGCCGACCATCCAGATCCGTCGAGTACCGGTCATGCAACCTCCTGGCAGGCGACGCGACGCACAGATGGTGATCACCCCGCTCCCTTGCGGGGAAGCGGTCTCGGCGGCGGCCGCTTGATGAACGCCGGACGCTTGGTGACCGGGCGCTTGGTGACCGGGCGCTTGATCACGGGGCGCTTGATCTCCGGTTTCTTGAGTTCGAGCTTCAGGTTCGGCGCGCAAACGCCGCCGACCCTGTGCGTACCGGGCGGACACGGCTTCAGCGTCCCGGTCGATGCTCCGCTGTCGCGGACGCAGATCTTGCCCACGCGGTGGGTACCCTCGGGGCACGGCCTATCGATCACCCGATCCGGAACACACGTCGTGCCGACCAGATGCGTACCCTTGCGGCACACCGGCGGTTTGCGGTCGGGAACGCAGTTGCGGCCCAGACGATGCGTGCCGGTTGGACACGGCGGCAGGACGCACTTGCCGTACTGCAGCACCAGCGGCGGCTTGCACGGGCCCACGACGATGCGGCAGCGGCCGTCGCGCGGCGCGGAGCCGTCCGGGCACATGCACGCCTTGCTGTCGGGACGCGGCACCAGCGGCAGAGGACAAGCGATGATGCTGTCACGCACGCAGGTCTTGCCGAGCCGATGCGTGCCGGGCGGGCAGCGAACGTCGCCATCCAGCGGCGGCAGGCAGCGTCCACCGCGCAGAACAAGTGGTGGCTTGCAAGGCTCGACGACCTCGCGGCAGCGGCCATTGCGCGGCTTGGCGCCGTCC
>CALFEM010000421.1 GCA_937950105.1 uncultured Alphaproteobacteria bacterium
TCGCGGGCGATGTCGGAGCCGTCCTCGATGTAGAGGCGGTTGACCTGCTTGCCGGCCGCGCCCGTCTGCTTGGTGACGAGCGTGTTGCCGAACATCTCCTTCGCGTTCTTGATGGCGTCCTCGGCCGAGAACGACACGCGCACGCCGCCCTTGGCGTCCGGCGACAGTTCCTTGAACTTGCCCTTGCCGCGGCCGCCCGCGTGGATCTGGCTCTTCACCACCCACACCGGACCGGGAAGCGCCTTCACCGCCGCCTCGATCTGGTCGGCCGACGTCACCGGCACGCCCTCTGCGACCGGGGCGCCAAAGCCCTTCAACACCTGCTTGGCCTGATACTCGTGGATGTTCATCGCTGTTTCCGCCGTGTCCGGGTTGATGTCGTTAGCCGCGCGCCGAGGTGGCCACGGGCACCATATGCGCTGCCGTCGCGCATTCCCACTCTCGTCACGGACGGGCTTGATCCGTCTATCCAGAGAAACCCGCATACCGTCCGGGTTCCTGGCGCTGGATGGCCGGCTCGAGGCCGGCCATGATGTCGTGCGTGAGCGAGGGATCTCGAAGGCACGGCGCGCCTGTCGAGAGGCGCGCCGCCGTCGTATCAGGCGCCGAGGCTCGGCGCGATGGTCTTGCAGGCGTCGACGAGGCCCTTCACCGAGGCGACCGACTTCATGAACATCTCGCGCTCGGCGCCGTTCAGGTCGATCTCGACGATGCGCTCCGCGCCACCCGCGCCGATCACGCACGGCACGCCGACATAGAGGCCGTTCACGCCGTACTCGCCGTTGAGGAAGGCGGCGCAGGGCAGGATGCGCTTCTTGTCCTTGAGGTAGCTCTCGGCCATCTCGATGGCGGACGCGGCCGGCGCGTAGTAGGCCGAGCCGGTCTTCAACAGGCCGACGATCTCGCCGCCACCCTTGCGCGTACGGTCGACGATCTGGTCGACGCGCTCCTGGCTGATCCAGCCCATCTTGACGATGTCAGGCAGCGGAATGCCGGCGATGGTCGTGTAGCGGACCAGCGGCACCATGTCGTCGCCGTGGCCCCCGAGCACGAACGCCGAAACGTCCTGCACCGAGATCTTCAACTCGTCGGCGAGGAAGTGCTTGAAGCGGGCGGCGTCGAGCACGCCGGCCATGCCGATCACCTTGTTGGCCGGCAGGCCCGAGGCCTTCTGCAGCGCCCACACCATGGCGTCGAGCGGATTGGTGATGACGATCACCAGCGAGTCCGGGGCGTACTTCTTGATGCCCGCGCCGACCTGTTCCATGACCTTGAGGTTGATGCCGAGCAGGTCGTCGCGGCTCATGCCCGGCTTGCGCGGCACGCCAGCGGTCACGATGCAGACGCCGGCGCCGGCAATGTCGGCATAGTCGTTGGCGCCCTTGAGGGTGCAATTGAAGCCCTCGACCGAGCCCGACTGCGAGATGTCGAGCGACTTGCCCTGCGGCGTACCTTCGGCGATGTCGAACAGGACGACGTCACCCAACTCCTTCAAGCCGACAAGATGAGCGAGCGTGCCGCCGATCATGCCGGCGCCGATCAAGGCGATCTTCGTGCGCGCCATGCGGGTCTGTCTCCCAATTGGAATTCAGCGAATCTGGAATGGGCGGACGCGCACCAAGGGTGGGCGGAGCGCCCTGTGAGACGGGTGGAGGGGGTGCGACAAGGTTGCACTCCCGCCGGCCGGTTGGTTAGCCCGAAACCGGCCCCCGCTCGAGGGAAAGGCCGAGCCGTCGAACGAAAGTCTCGGGGTCTCCATGGGGTTATCTCGGCCCCATTCGCCCCGCTCCGGGCTCGCCCAAGGCGGCTACTTTCGTGGAACCCGCATTGCGCTGCCCCGTTATCAGCGGGACTGCATCACGCAGTGACTCAGCCGAGGGCCGCTGCCCTCGCGTGCGAACGCACAAGGAGACCACCATGAAACCGATCAAAACCTCGCTGCTGGCGGGCGCGATTGCGCTTGTCGCGATCCCCGCCCTCGCGCAGACCACCTCGCCCTCGCCGACTGCGCCCGCCAACGCGCCGGGTTCGGCAGGTTCGCCGGGTTCGACCGTGACTACGGTCGACAAGACCGCGAAAATGCATAGCTCCGATCACTATCGCGCCAGTGCGTTGATCGGCTCTAACGTGCTCAACAGCGCCAACGAGGCGATCGGCGACATCAACGACCTGATCGTCGCCAAGGACGGCAAGGTCGATCGCGTCATCGTCGGCGTCGGTGGCTTCCTCGGTATCGGCGAGAAGAACGTCGCGCTGCCGTTCAACGAGCTGACCTTCGCTCGCGACAACAACAATGCCTCGGTCGTCATGAGCAAGGTTACGAAGGAAACGCTGCAGGCGATGCCGGAGTGGAAGTCGGCGGACGCTGTGCCGGCGAAGTAAGCCGCATCCTTGAATTGGCGAAGGTCCGCGGAATCGCTTCCGCGGGCCTTCGTCGTGAACGTGGCAATTTTGCTTGGCGCGCTCAGAGAGGCGGCGCGTCGGCGACAAGGGCGCGGCGGCGCTCCACATAGGCTTCGCTGCGCATTTCCGTCAGCCGTGAAGCCGTGCGCGAGAACAGGTCGGCGCCATCGCCGCGCACATAGAGATCGTGAGGCTCCGCCTCCGCCGACGCAATCAGACAGGTTCCCGTATCGTACAGCGTGTCGACCAGGTTGATGAAGCGCCGTGCATGGTCGCGCCGCGCCGGCGTCAGCACCGGGATGTCGTCGATGATGACGGTATGGAACTGGTGGGCGATGGCCAGATAGTCCACCGAGCCGAGCGGCTTTTCGCAGAGATCCGAGAAAGCGAAGCGGGCGACGCCGTTGGCGGCTGCGGGCACCGGCACGCGGCGGCCTTTCACCTCGATCTCCCCCGGCTCCGGTCGGTGGTGGCCGGTCATGCGGTCCCACAGCTCGTCGAGGGCGGCGTGTGCGCGGGCATCGGCGGGCGTGAAGTACAACGGCTGTCCGTGGATCTTGTCGAGGCGGAAATCCTTGGCCGAGCCGAGCTCCACGACCGTCATGTTGTCTTCGATGAGGTCGATGAACGGCAGGAAAAGCTGGCGGTTGAGGCCGTTCTTGTAGAGTTCGTGCGGCGCTGCATTGGACGTCGCGACCACCACCACGCCGTTGGCGAACACGGTCTTGAAGAAGCGGCCGAGGATCATGGCGTCGGCGATGTCGGTGACGTGCAGTTCGTCGAAGCACAGCAAGCCGGGTGAGCCGACCATTTCCACCGCGACGTGCGGAATGGGGTCGCCGTCGTGCTTCTGGCGGGCGATCCCGATGCGGTCGTGCGCTTCCTGCATGAACTCGTGGAAATGCTGGCGGCGCTTCGGCGCGAACGTCGCCGCCTCGTAGAACATGTCCATCAGCATGGTTTTGCCGCGCCCGACCTTCCCGTGCAGATAGATGCCCTTCGGCGGCGGCTCGGAGCTGCGCTTGAACATGGACAGCAAGCCGCGCCCGGGCGGGCGCCAGCGCGTCAGCTCGCCGTTGAGCCGGTCGAAGCGCTCAGCCGCCGCGGTCTGAGCTGCATCAGCCTCGAACTCGCCCTCGGCGACCCTCCGGACGTAGCGATCGGCAATTGTTCCGTTCATGCACCTATCTGCCAAATGCAAGCCTGCCATGTCCTCTTAGCATCGCCGGGGGCTCGAGCGCTCCGTAGCGAAAGTCGTGGCACGCTCTCCGCGCCCGGAAACCGGGCCTGGCCGCTTCGCACATGCGAAATGATACCCCCGCCAGCACCCGGCCGGACAATATGGCAGTGCAGCAACACGACGCAGGAGACCTAGACAAATCATTGACCTGTTATCAACTTGTGCCATGGGATGGTCGTATTGTGCACCGCACATACGGCCACGTGCGGAAGGGACCCCTCGGGGGAACCGGACCGCAGCCGTGAAGGTACCGTCCCGAGCGAGAGGACGGACCTTCTCCAACGCGAACCAGAGAGGTTCATCATGAGCGAGCACCGTATCTGGGGGGGATCCATCCGGAAACTCTGGCCGACAGAGAGCGACCGGTTCCGGGACCACCTGCTGCGACTCGACAAGGACGCCCGCCGCATGCGCTTCGCGCACGGCGTGTCCGATTCCTTCATCGCCGACTATGCCAGGCGCATGACCGAGATGGGCTCGATCGTGTTCGGCTACTTCGTCGATGGCGAGATGCATGGCGCCGCCGAGCTGAGAAAGCTGGGCGACACCTGGGGCCGCGAGGCCGAGGCCGCCTTCTCGGTCGAGAAGGCCTTCCAGGAAAAGGGCATCGGCACGGAGCTGATGGGGCGGGTGATCCGCTCGGCGCGCAATCGCGGCGTCCACCTGCTCTATATGAGCTGCCTGTCCGAGAACGGGAAAATGCAGGCGGTCGCGCGCAAGCACCACGCTGACCTGCGTTTCGAATACGGCGAGGTGATCGGCGAGATCATCCCGGAGGATCCGAACTACTTCTCGATCCTCGCCGAGGCCGTCGAGGACCGGGTCGGCTACATGATGGCTGTGCTCGACATCCAGGCCCGCATGGCCTCACCGAAGGCAGCCGCCTGACGCGCCGACCTGGCGCATCGTCGCATTGGGAAGCGGGCGGCACCGTGTGTGCCGCCCGCTTCTGCGTCTGACGGCCGACGCACGTCCGTCGATGCGACGACCTGTTCGGTGCAACACGACGCATGGCGGCACACACCGCGCACGAGGTTCCA
Organism: uncultured Alphaproteobacteria bacterium; assembly: GCA_937950105.1. GTDB lineage: Bacteria > Pseudomonadota > Alphaproteobacteria > Rhizobiales > Hyphomicrobiaceae > JAEUMD01. The sequence goes on from CALFEM010000421.1 coordinate 4,684, forward strand.
CCAAAAGACAGCGGGCGGCCCCATACAGGACCGCCCGCTGTCTTGTCTCCATCGCCGGGTCCCAAGAAGCGCCTCGCGTGATCGCGGGCGCTACCCGGGCATCGCCGCGTCAGGTGCCCCAGCGGCGCATCACCGCGTGGCGATTGTCGTTCGCCAGCAGATAAGGCACCACGTCCTGGCGCTGCCGCTCCTCGGCGAGGAATTCCTCGACGCGCTTCTCGATCAGATCGAGGACGACTCGGAAGGTGTCGGCGCGCTCGCTCGCCGTGCAGGTGCCGAGCGTCGGATCGGGCAACGCCCAATGCAGCAGACGCGGAGCCCCCGGCCAGGCCGGCAGCGCCTCCCACGAAACATCCTCGCATACCGTCAGCACCACATCGAAACGCGGGGCCTTGGCACCGAGAAAACCATCCCAGCCCTGCGGCTGACGATCGTAGTCGATGTCATAGCCGCGCTCGCGCAATGCGAGCACCGTATAGGCGTTGATCTGCGATTCCGGATGCGAGCCCGCGCTAAAGGCGCGCCAGCGAGCATTTGCAGCATTGATGCAGGTCTCGACCATGATCGACCGTGCTGCATTTGCCTTGCAGAGCACAAGGATGTTTCGCATCTGGTTGTCCATTCCTGATTGCCGTTGGCGTTTCGGGCCCTGTCCGGCGCCCGTCCTCCAATCGCCACGCACAACTCCTATCTCCCGGCGCACGATTAGCCTGTTCCTCGTGTCACAGGTGTGACGACTTCGGGGCAGCCACATCATTTTCGTGCGGCTGCACCTGTTACCCCCGCGAGCAGGAGGCGACCTCCGTGTTGCCCTCCCGCACGGCCGATGCCACGAAGCCACGACATCGCTAATCCGATTATCTTGGGCCACGAACCCATTCGCTTGCGACGCGCTCCGTGCGGCTTCGAGGCATGTAGAGCGAGCGAGCGCGAATGCAATGTCGCTCTGACATCGGCTGCACGCCGAGACATCGACGTCGCGATACGCGCGGTCGACGCCACCTGCTGCTCGTGTCCGTGCTGCAGCTGCCGGTGTCGGTGGACACCCGCGCATCGCAGCGTGGAGGCGACGCACTCGCACGCGAGGCGTGTCGACATGCAAACCGCAATTGCACGAACTCTTGGTCGCGATGCATTTGCCGCGAATGAGAAACGTATCGCTCTCCCTTCACGCATGCCGCGAGTTTGAAAAATGCGTTCGTATTTCTTTGCGAAGCGAAGCACGCGACATCTCACGCGCTGATGAATTCATCGACCGAAGTTCCTCGCGAAGGTCCATCGATATAGAAAGTCGCCAAAAACGATGCGAATGCGCAACACTCATGGCGCGTGTGGGGAAAAAATCGCGACGAACAACAAATTGGGTGTCAACAAAATCAACGAACTTGCTCATGATTTTTTTGTTCGAGCTGATTCGAACATCCAGAGGGAGAGAGAACTATGGCTAAGACTGCTGTGAAGAAGACCGCCGCGAAGAAGCCTGCTGCTGCTGCTGCGAAGAAGAAGGCTCCGGCGCGCAAGGCCGCTGCCGCGAAGAAGCCGGCGGTGCGCAAGGCCGCTGCCGCGAAGAAGCCGGCCGCGAAGAAGCCCGCTGCCAAGAAGGCTCCGGCTCGCAAGAAGACCGCGGCCTGAGGCTGAGCTGGCCAGCGCGCCCCCGGCTGGGCACCGCGGGGCGTAACGGCTAGCTTCTCACCACCCGTTTCCAAAGACCGGCGGCCGCGTGATGCGTCGCCGGTCTTGCTTTTTGCGGGTACTGATCCGCCACGCTCTCCGGCAGCCGACACCGCTGCTCCGGCCTCGGCGGGCGCGCCTTATGGTCTCGTTGCAGCCGGCCCGGAACGTCCACATATGTCGCCCGCACTGGCCTCCTTGAAGGCCGGCGATGACGGAAACAATGGAGACGTTAGCAGATGGCGGAACATGCACGGCCGGGCGAAATCGTAACCCGCGACGTGGCGACGGTGGCCGAACTTTTCGAGGCCGACAAAATCGTTCTCATCGACGTCAGGACACCCGTGGAATACGCCTTCGAGCACATCCGCGGCGCGCTGCTGTCTCCCCTTGCCACCTTCGATACCCGCCATCTGCCGAGCCAGGAATCGAAACCGATCGTGTTTCATTGCGGCTCCGGCATGCGCTCGAAAATGGTCGCCGAGAAATGCCTCGCCGCCGGCTTCGGCAAGGTCATGCACATGGGCGGGGGCTTCATGGCCTGGAAGAAGGCCGGCCAGACCTATATCTCGACCAACCCGGCCACCGGCGCTCCGGTCGATAAACGCGATCCCGTCACCACCGCCTGAGCTGTTCACCCGCAACGCAAAACGAAAGCGGCGGACCACCGGCCCGCCGCTTTCGTGTGGTGTGCAGCCTGAGCGATGCCCCTCAGACGCGGCGCTCGACCATCAGCTTCTTCAGCTCGGCGATCGCCTTGGCAGGCGACAGCCCCTTCGGGCACGCCTTGGCGCAGTTCATGATGGTGTGGCAGCGATAGATCCGGAACGGATCTTCGATGTTGTCGAGCCGCTCGCCGGTGGCTTCGTCGCGGCTGTCTTCGACCCAGCGGGTCGCCTGCAGCAGCGCGGCCGGACCGAGGTAGCGGTCCGAGTTCCACCAGTAGCTCGGGCACGAGGTCGAGCAGCAGGCGCACAGGATGCACTCATAGAGGCCGTCGAGCTTCTGGCG
>CALFEM010000422.1 GCA_937950105.1 uncultured Alphaproteobacteria bacterium
GCCGAGACCGCCGCCGGCACCCCCGCGCCGCGCGGCTTCAGCGAGGCGCCGCAGGCCGGCTTCGAGGCCGGCGAGCCTGCGCATTACGCGCGCGCCAACGCCTCGACGCTGCCGGCGCTGCGCCAGTCCGGTCCGCGCCCCCCACGCGCGGGCGACAGCATCGGCGGCTATCTCGACGCACTGCTGGTGAAGCCGGCCGAGCGCTCCGACAAGGCGAAGGAACTGCTCGCCTCGCAGCCGATGATGGCCGCGCACCCGATCGTCTCCGGCAACCTGCCGATGTTCATGCCGCACCGGCCGGAGCGCCCCGAGAAGTCGGAAGGCGGCATCCCGTTCAAGCTGGTGTCCGAGTACAGCCCGAAAGGTGACCAGCCGACCGCGATCGCCGAACTCGTCGCCGGCATTCGCGAGCAACACGAGCGCAACCAGGTGCTGCTCGGCGTCACCGGTTCCGGCAAGACGTTCACGATGGCCAACATCATCGCCGAGACGCAGCGCCCCGCGCTGATCCTCGCTCCGAACAAGACGCTCGCGGCGCAGCTCTACGGCGAGTTCAAGAGCTTCTTCCCCGACAACGCGGTCGAGTATTTCGTCTCGTACTACGACTACTACCAGCCCGAGGCCTACGTTCCGCGCACCGATACCTACATCGAGAAGGAAGCCTCCGTTAACGAGCAGATCGACCGCATGCGCCACGCGGCGACGCGCGCGCTGCTCGAACGCGACGACGTCATCATCGTCGCCTCCGTCTCGTGCATCTACGGCATCGGCTCGGTCGAAACCTATACGGCCATGACGTTCGCGGTGAAGGTGGGCGAGCGCCTGTCGCGCGATCAATTGCTCGCCGATCTCGTCGCGCTGCATTACCGCCGCAACGATGCAGGCTTCCAGCGCGGCACGTTCCGCGCGCGTGGCGATACCGTCGAGCTGTTCCCGGCGCACTACGAGGATCGAGCGTGGCGCTTCTCCCTGTTCGGCGACGAGATCGAGAGCATCACCGAGTTCGATCCGCTTACCGGCCAGAAGACCGACGATCTCGCGCTGGTGAAGATCTACGCCAACTCGCACTACGTGACGCCGAAGCCCACGCTGCAGCAGGCCATCAAGAGCATCAAGAGCGAGCTCAAATCGCGCCTCGACGAGTTGTATGCCGCCGGCAAGCTGCTCGAAGCCCAGCGCCTCGAGCAGCGCACCCAGTTCGACCTGGAGATGATGGAGGCCACCGGCTCCTGCGCCGGCATCGAGAACTATTCGCGCTATCTGACGGGCCGCAACCCCGGTGATCCGCCGCCGACGCTGTTCGAGTATCTGCCCGACAATGCGCTGGTGTTCGCCGACGAGAGCCACGTCACGGTGCCGCAGATCGGCGGCATGTTCCGCGGCGACTACCGGCGCAAGGCGACGCTCGCCGAGTTCGGCTTCCGCCTGCCCTCGTGCATGGACAATCGCCCGCTGCGCTTCGAGGAATGGGAGGCGATGCGGCCGCAATCGGTGTTCGTCTCCGCGACTCCGGGAAGCTGGGAACTCGAGCAGACCGGCGGCACCTTCTCCGAACAGGTCATCCGGCCGACCGGCCTCACCGATCCGGAAGTCATCATTCGCCCTGCGAAAACACAGGTCGACGATCTGCTCGACGAGGTGCGGCAGGTTTCGCGCAAGGGCTATCGCACGCTCGTCACCACGCTCACCAAGCGCATGGCGGAAGACCTCACCGAGTACATGCACGAGAGCGGCATCCGCGTGCGCTACATGCATTCCGACATCGAGACGCTGGAGCGCATCGAGATCATCCGCGATCTCCGCCTCGGCGCTTTCGACGTGCTGATCGGCATCAACCTGCTGCGCGAGGGGCTCGACATTCCCGAGTGCGCGCTGGTCGCGATCCTCGATGCCGACAAGGAAGGCTTCCTGCGCAGCGAAACCTCGCTCGTGCAGACCATCGGCCGCGCTGCACGCAATGTCGACGGCCGCGTCATCCTCTACGCCGACCAGATGACCGGCAGCATGGAGCGCGCCATCGCCGAAACCAACCGGCGCCGCGAGAAGCAGCTCGCCTACAACGCCGAGCACGGCATCACGCCCGAGAGCATCAAGCGCAACATCCACAACGTGCTGGCGTCGGTGTACGAGCAGGATCACGTCACGGTCGACATCGGCCACGCGGACGCCGGCGCCAGCGTCGGCCACAACCTCGCGGCCATCATCGCCAGCCTCGAAGAGCGCATGAAGGCCGCTGCCGCCGATCTCGAGTTCGAGGAGGCCGCGCGTCTGCGTGACGAGGTCAAGCGGCTGCGCGAGACCGAGCTCGCCATCGCCGACGATCCCCTCGCGCGCCAGAGCGACGTCGAGGATCGCGCCGGTGCGTTCAAGGGCGAGCGCAAGTATGGGGCGGCGGCGAACCTGCCGCCGGAAAAGCAAGGAAGTGCGAAGGGCTCCGCCCCTCGCGCTCCCCGGCAGGGACTAGTCCCTGCACCCGAACTTGATGGTTCCAAGGGCCAAGCCCTTGGTGGGGAGCGCGAGGGGCAAGGCCCCTCGCACTCACGCATCAAGACGGACTACGAACCGGTGCAGCCGACCTACGCGCAATCGACTTCGCGCGTGAAAAAGCCGTCGCTCGACGACATGGGGCCCGGCACCGATCGCCCCGTGCCGCGCCGCCCAGACATCGACCCGCGCACCAAGGCCGGGGCCTTCGGCGAAGGCGTGCGCGGCCCGCACAAGCCGACGCTCGACGAGATGGGTCCGCACGCGATGCTCCCGCCCCGCTCCGGCAAGCCACTGCCGGCGAAGCCCGCCGTCACGCGCGAGTTCGACGATCCCGCCGAGAAGGGCAAACGCCGCGGCCGCCCCAAAAAGACCGGCAGGCCCGGAGCGTGATGAAACCGGGACTTCCGTATCGCGAGCTGATGGTTCGCCAGGCGGGGCGAGTTCGCCGCTACAGGACCTGCTGGCCGCCCCTGCGCCAATCGAAGCCGCCGAACTATATCGGTGATCCCAGGCCAGCGGGCCGGCTGCGGCCTATCGCCCACTGCCGCTGACAGCAGCTTCGGTCTTGCCGACCAGCGCGTACGTCAAAACAGCTTCGAGGTCCTCGGCATCGATCGACCGGCCAGCTGGAACGCGAATTATATAGGTTCCAGCGGTTTGAATGGCGGTGGACGCAGTCGCGAGCGAGGTGGTCTCCGGTCATTTTGGGGCCCAGAAGCCTGGAAACAGGGAACTTTCACGGTTTCCGGGCGCCAGTTGACCGATATTGGCGCGCAATTTCCGGCGCTTAGCCATGAATTCCCTACGAACGTAACAGGGAATTTCGCGGCATAAGCAGGGAAAGCGAAGTCGACAGCAGGGAATTCCCGCGACCTATCAGGGACGCGCGTGAACAGCCACGACGAGCCGAGCGCGCTGGTCGAACCCGCCGACGTGCCGGCACCCAATGCAAACTGAGCGAGGCAACCGTACTCTATCGCCGGCGACATCCCGCTCGGGTCGGTCCACATCACCGGGTTGTTCCAGGTGTAGCGGTAGACGTTCATGTCGCCCGAATCGAACCAGATCGGGTCTTCCTGCAGGAAGCGGCCGGTGACGGGGTCGTATTCGCGCGCCCGGTACTGGTAGAGGCCGGTGTCCTGTCGTATTCGCGCCCCGTGAAGCGGTACGGCTGCACCACGCTCTCCACCGTCGCCTGCGGGTTGCCGTAGCTGTCGTGGTCGAGGTCAGCGACGATGTTGCCGGCGTCGTCGTGCAGCGCGCGCACGGTGCCCTGGTGGTCGGTCGAGTAGTAGTGCGAGCCGGGCTTGGGCAGGCCGGTGGCCGCGTCCCAGTCGGTCATGGCGACCATGTCGTCGGTGCCGGCCACCGTGAACCACGTGCGCCGCGACAGCGTCATGACGGTCGGCTTCGGGCGCCGCTCCTCGATCAGCGCGATGTCCCAGCCGTCGTGCAGGAAGTGCTGCTCCTCGCGCTCGGCGACGAGCGGCGTGCGCTTCTCGCGCGCGACACGGCGGCCGAAGGCGTCGTAGCGATAGGTGACCTGCACTTGATAGGCGGTGCCGGCGTCGCCCGCGCTGGCGTAACGCGAGGCCGAGGCGAGCTGGTCCCACACATCGTAGGTGTAGCGCCACACCTGCCCGGTCGCCTTGACCGTCTTCGTGACGAGGCTGCCGTCGGCGTCGTACTCGTAGGCGTGCTGCTCGTCCTCCTGCAGCCGGTTGCCCGGCGTGGTGATGTGGAACGCGGACGCGTGCGAGGCGACGCGGTTG
>CALFEM010000423.1 GCA_937950105.1 uncultured Alphaproteobacteria bacterium
GAGATGCCTAAGTGACTGGAGTTCAGACGTGTGCTCTTCCGATCTCTGGCGCTGATCGCCGGCTCGGCCTCGATCCTCACCGACCCGATCTTCCAGGGCATGGCCATCTCGCTGCTGTTCGGCGCCATCGTGTCGACGACGCTGACGCTGGTCGTCATTCCGATCGCGTGCAACCGTGCGGCGGGTGCGTTCTCGGTGGCCAAGCGCTTCGACGAGATCGAGGGTGGTGAGCTCGTCGCGGCTCCGGCGGCGGCGATGTCGAGCGCGGCGTGCGCGCCGTCGACGAAACCGGGGCTCGTCGAGCGCATGCTCGGCGGCAAGCAGGATGACGCGGCAGCTTCGGCGGCGTCGAGCGATGGCGGCAAGCGCGGTGGCCTGCTGGCGCCGGTGGTCGCGGTGTTCGGCGTGATCGCGGAAGCCCTGCGCCATCTGCTGACGACGCCGTCGGGTGTCAGCCGCAGCGATACGCACTGGTTCACGCGCCGCGTCGCGGGCTTCATCGCCTTCGTCAAGGAAGCGCTGGCGCACCTGCTCGGCTTCTCGACCGTGCGCCCGAATGCCGGCGGCCCTGGTGGCGGTGGCTCGGGTGGCGCTGGCGGTTCGGGTGGCGCTGGCGGTTCGGGTGGCTCGACGCCGCCCGCGGGCGGCAGCCCGGCGCCGGTGCCTGGCAATGGCAGCACGGCCATGGTTCCTGTCGCCGCTGCAGCGGTCGTGCAGCAATCCGTCGTCGAGGCGTCGTCCATCGCTGGCAATGGCGCTGCACCGTCGGCCGCGTCTCCGGCGACGGTTACTGATACGACTCCGGTCGCTGCTGCCGTGACGGCGATCGCGGCGGCAACGCCCGTCGCGGCCAGCGCTGTGGCGCTTGCCGAGGCCGCGCCCGCCCCGGTGGCGCGCGATGGCGAAGCCCACAGGAGCAACGGCGCGACGCCGCCTTCGCCTGCCGCCCAGGCTGTGACCGTCGCACCGAGCCGGCCTCCCGTACCTGTCGTAGCCGTCGCTCCGGCCGCGCCCGCGAGCCCCGAGCGCAAGACCGGCATAGCCGCCGATGCGGCTGCGAAGGCCATTGCCGCCGCGCGGTCCGGCACCACGACGATCGAGACCTCACCCGCGTCAAAGGAGGCTCCGCTGGCCATCGCGGCGGCGCCGGCGATGGCTTCCGACCATGCTCTCACATCGATCCGTGGCCTCGATGCCGACATGGCCGGCAAGCTCGCGGCGCTCGGTGTCACCGGCATCGCGCAGATCGCCGGCTGGAAGGCGGCCGATGTCGCGCGCATCGAGAACGCGCTCGGCATCAAGGGTCGCGTCGAGCGCGACGGCTGGGTGTCGCAGGCGCAGTCGATCACGCTTGGCATCGATCCGTACGCCAAGCGCAAGAAATGATGGCATCGGGAGACCGCGTTATGATCCGCATGACCGACAAACCGACTTCGACGCCGAGCCGCATGATGCGCGCTGCGCCGCTGTCCCTGTCGCTCGTGGCGCTCGCAGCGGTGACGGCGCTGCCCTTGTCCGCCGCGAACGCCGAGCAGGGCTGGCATCCGTTCCGCGCGGTCCTGTCGGTGAACATGGCCGGCGAGCCGATGCGCCTCGGGTCCGATGTACGCGCGCTGCTGCCGTTGCCGGTGCGCGATAGTGCCTGGCAGGTTGCGCAGGCGAGTGGCGCGGCGCAGGGCGCCTATCCGCCGCTAGGCTACGATCCGGGCGGTCAGGCCGAGGCCAAGAAGCCTGCGGCCCAGGGCGCCGACGTGCCGTGGCCGCAGGGCGACGCGCGTTTGGATGCGCCGCTCGGACCCTATGCGCCGCTGTCGATCGACGTGACGGCGCCGCCGCAGGACGCGGGCGACAGCGACAAGGGCAACGACAAGGCTAAAGCGCCCGAAGCAGCCAAGCCGGCTTCGGCTGGCGACGCAGGCGAAAAGCCCGCCGAGAGCAAGGGCGCTGCGGCAATTCCGGATACCACGAGCGGCGGCAAACCTGCGGCCGAAAGCCCGTCGCCTGCCGCGTCGGTGCCGCCGGCTGCGCCCAAGGCAGATGTCGCGGCAGAGAAACCTGCCGCCGCGCCCGCCCCGGTGGCGACGCCTGCAGCACCAGCTCCGGCGGCAGCGCCTGCGTCGCCGACCTCTGCTCCCGCCGGCATGTCCGAGATGTCGGGCATGAGCGGTACGGCGGGAATGTCCGGTATGACGGGCGCTTCCGGTATGACGGGCCCCTCCGGTATGACGGGAATGTCCGGTTCGTCGATGCCGGCCGCGCCTGCACCGGCAGCGGCGCCGGCTGCCCCCGCCGCGTCGTCCGGCCAGAGCGCCCCGGCGCCGGTTGCGCCGCGTCCGGTGACCACGACGCCGGTCGCGCCAAGCCAGATGCCAGCGGCCGCGATGCCGACGCCACCGACCGCACCGACGCCAACGGCGCCGCAACAGGTGACGACGCAGCCGGTGGTTCCGCCGCCGCCAGCGCCGCCGGTCGCGGTTCCGCCGCCACCCGCGCCCGCTGCTGTCAAGGCTGCATCGCCGACGACCCCCGCCTCTGTTCCGGCACCGGCTCTCATTCCGGCACCGGCTCAGCCGTCCACCACGCCGCCGCAGGCGCAACCGCAACCGACACTGCAACCGCCGAACCGGACTGCGGCTCCGTCGGGCGCATCTGCCGGCACGATGGCACCCGCCGCCGCATCTGCGCCGGTTGCACCGGCGGCACCCGCCGCGCCGGCAAAGCCCGGCGTATCCGCGCCTGCGTCGGCGTCAGCGTCGCCCATGTCGGCTCCGGCACCCGCACCGGCGGCCGGACAGCGTGGTGCGCAGGGCATGCCCGGCATGCCGCTCCAGCAGCAGTACCCGCATCCGCACTACCCGCAGCCGGCGCCGCAGGCTTTCCAGCCCTGGCAGATGCCGCATGGCCGGCCGCAGGCCACCGCCGCGACAGGTCCGGGCCAGCCCGTGCAGCCGGCCCCGCCGGCGCAGGTGCAACCGGCGCGACCCGCGCAGCCATCTCAGCCCCAGCCCCAGCAGCACTGGCAGCAGTGGAACCAGTGGCAGCAGTGGCAGGTCCCGGGACAGCCGCATCAACAGCCCTATGGCGCGCAGCAGATGTGGCGCTGGGGCCAACCGCAACCGGGCCAACCGCAAGCCGCCCCGGCGGCACCGGCCCGCTGATCGAAACGAGGACCACGAAGGCGCTATGAGCAGGGTGCTACCAGTTCTGGCTTTGGCTGCGTTGGCCGCGATCCGTGTCACGGACGCGCTCGCGCAGTCGAACCCGTGGTACATCCCGCCGCCCGGCGCACAGCAGGGCGTCGCCATCCCGGGCGGCGGCGGCTCCGCCTACATCGCCATTCCGGCGGCTCCGTCGGCTGCTTTCGGCGGCGCCGCGACGCCCGGCCTGACCACACAGTCGCTGCCGCCGCAGTCCGTCCAGATCGTTCCCGCGCAGCCGACGCTCGGCGCCGGCTATGTCACCGGCCAGCAGCCGCAGGCGATCGTGCCGATCGTGCCGGGTGGTCTCGCCGCGGGCGGCTACATCATCGTGCCGGCACAACCGGGTGTCGGGTCTATGCCGGCGCCGCCGCAGGCCTATGCACCGCAGGGTCAGGCCTTCCAGTCCCCGACCTTCCAGCCTCAGGTCTTCGGCAACTATCCCCCGCTCGGCGGCGATCCGACCGTGAGCGCCGGCAACCGTCCGGCCGCGTCGGCTACGCCCACTCCGCCCGCAGCTTCCGCGCCGCGCTCCGCCCCCGCGGCGGCGCCCGCAACGACTTACGACCCCGCCCTCGCCGGTCCGTCGACGCTCTCGCCGCTCGGCCATCCGGCGCCCTACGGCCCCTACGGAGGCTACGGCGGGCTCGGCCCCTATCCCGGTCTGCCGTTCTGGTAGCGCCGGCCAACGACGAGCTTACCGGAGAACGGGACTCTCCCCTCCGGGTTCGTGAACCTCGATGCCACGAGGGAGAGTCCGCAACAGGGAGAACGACAATGAAATCCATGATCAAGACGGCTGCGGCCGCGGCACTCGTTGCCGCTGCGGCGGCGCTGCCGATGTCGGCAGCTCACGCTCAGTGGTGGGGCGGCCCGGGTTGGGGCAACAACAGCGGTTGGGGCGACGGCTCCGGCTCGGGCACCGGTTCGGGCTCGTTCGGCATGAACTTCTCGGGCAACTCGAACATGGCCGGCCGCGGCTTTGGCAACAACGGCTGGAACGGCTATGGCCCGGGCTACGGCTACGGTCCTGGCTACGGCTACGGTCCGGGCTACGGCTACGGCGCTCCGTATGGCTACGGCCCGGCGCCGTATGGCTACGCGCCGCCGCCGGCTCCCCCGGCTCCCCCGGCTGCTGCTGCCGCTCCGGCTGCTCCGGCCGCTCAGGCTGCGGCTCCGGCGACCCCGCCGGCTCCGCCTGCTCCGCCGGCCGTGACCGGTTCAACCAACCCGCCGCCGCCGCCGTTCCCGGCTGGCCCTGGCTACTACCCGGGTCCTGGCCCGGCCGGCTACGGCTGGAACCAGGGTTCGGGCAGCGGTTCGGGCAATGCCTCGGGCGGCATGAACTTCTCGGCCGGCGGCAACATGGCCGGCTCGGGCAACGCGGCAGGCAACAGCTATCCGGGCTACTACGGCGCGCCGTATGGCTACCCGCCGCTGCCGCCGGCCGCTCCGGCTCCGCAGGCCAGTGCCGCTCCGGCGGCTCCGGCTGCCCCGGCGCAGAAGTGATCTGACGCACACCGCGCCGTCCTCGGGCGGCGCGGTCTGCCGACTATTCGACAGCCTCGGCCCTCGCCTTCATTCAGCCGATGCCGCTGCCGATGCCGGACAACGACGGGGCTCCCTCCACCCGCCGCTGGCATTGAACCGGAGTGGAACGCGTAACCAAGGAGTACTGCAGATGCAGAAAATACTGAAAGCCTTCGCGCTCGCCGGTCTCGTCGGCGCCAGCGCTCTGTCGCTCGGTGCCAGCAGCGCCAGCGCCTTCTGGGGCGGCGGCCCGTGGAACTGGGGTGGTCCCGGCTGGGGCAACAACGGTTGGGGCAACAATGGCTGGGGCGACGGCAGCGGCTCGGGCTCGGGCAACTTCGGCATGAACTTCGGCGGCAACATGACCGGCCGCGGCAACGGCTGGGGTAACGGCTGGGGCAACAACTATGGCGGTCCGTGGGGCGGTGGCCCGTGGGGCGGCTATCCGGGCTACGGCTATGGCCCCTACGGTGGTGGCTATCCGGGCTACGGCTATGGCGCTCCGTACGGCTACGCGCCGCCGCCGCCGCCGCCGGCTCCCCCGGCTCCTCCGGCGCAGTGATCGTCGCCGACACGTGTGTCTGACGCGGGGCCGGCTTCGGCCGGCTCCGCTCCTTCCTTCTGCCCATTCCCCCGCTGCTTCCGGGTTTCCGACGATGCTCAAACAGATGCTTGCCGGCGTGTGCCTCGCGGCGATGACCGCGGTAACGCCCGTGACGGCCGCCGACTACAGCGCCGACACGGTCGAAACGCGGCCCGGTCTAGGCAACCGCGCTGGCCGCCTCTACGTGCACGGGCACAAGCGCCGCTTCGAGCATCAGGTGATGGGGTTGCCCGTCGCCGACGTCGATCTGCCCGAGCAGGGCATTCGCCGGCGCATCTATCCGCTGACGCGCAGCTACGCCGAACAGGCGCTGTCGAGCTTGCCGAAAGAAGTCGCCGCCACGCTGGCCGAGCCGGTCGGCGCGCCGTGCAAGGATACCCCGGTGCTGTCGTGCAAGCGCACCGGCACCGCGACCGTCGACGGCATCGAAGCCGAGGTCTGGACGCTGCGCCCCGCCGGCGCGCCCGCCGACGCGCGCGTGCCGGAAACCACCATTCAATGGGACCCGGTGCGCCGCATCGCGCTCGGCGAGCAGCATCCCGACGGCCGCCGCCTGACTGCGAAGCGCGCCGGAGACGAAACCTACGAGGGCTTGAAGGTCGAGCGCTGGAGCCTCGACTACACGATGCCCGGCGGAATGCAGCTTTCCGGCGAGGCGCTGGTCTCGGCGGACCTCGGCGCGACCATCGCGGAGCGCCGTCCCGACGGCAGCTCGCGCCGTCTGGTCAACGTCACCAAGGGCGAGATCGGAAGAGCACACGTCTGAACTCCAGTCACTTAGGCATCTCGT
>CALFEM010000424.1 GCA_937950105.1 uncultured Alphaproteobacteria bacterium
TCTCCCCGGGCGGCTCGCGGCCGGCGGCTTCGCGCTCGGGGCGCCGATCCTCGTGCGCATATTCAAGCGCGAGTTCGAACTCGAAATCTGGATGCGCAAGGGCGAGCGCTACGAGCTGTTCGCCACCTATCCGGTGTGCCGTTGGTCCGGCCGCCTCGGGCCGAAGCTGCGCACCGGCGACAAGCAGGCGCCCGAGGGCTTCTATACGGTCGGCGCCGCGCAGCTCAATCCGAACAGCCGCTGGCACCGCTCATTCAACATCGGCTTCCCGAACGCCTACGATCGCGCGCACGGCCGCACCGGCAGCTTCCTCATGGTGCACGGCGGCTGCGGCTCGGTCGGATGCTACGCCATGACGAACGCCGTCATCGACGAGATCTGGAAAATCGTCACCGCGGCTCTCGCGGGCGGCCAGCGCCGCTTTCAGGTGCAGGCGTTCCCGTTCCGCATGACCGAGGACAACCTCGCCGCGAAATCCGGCAATGCCGATCTCGAGTTCTGGCGCACCCTCAAGATTGGCCATGACCTGTTCCTTGCCGACCGTGCGCCGCCACAAGTGGACGTGTGTGCCGGCAGCTACGCGTTCCGGTCGGCCATGCCTGCGAAGAGCGGCACCGCGCCAATGCTCGGCGCGTGCAAAATCCCGGCAGCGCCGGGTTCGGCGAGTTGACCACGCCGCAGCGTGTCTGCATTGCATGGGGACGAAACGGAACAGCCGCGATTGAGGGTGGCCATGGGCACCGGGCGGCTGCTAAGGTCCGGGCCAGGGAAGGACCGTGATCGGCTGTCTACGGCCGATTGGTTTTATTTCAATCTTCGTGTGAGGTTGGCAATGCGTGGGATGACGCCTTCGACGAGGCGGTCGATGATGGCGGCAGCGACCGGTGTGGTCGCCGCGCTGCTGTCGGTTGCGCCCGCGCACGCCGTCACCATCGAACTCAACGACGTCGCGCCGGAGCGCGTCGAGAACCAGCGCCGCAACGCCGCCGATCCAAAGCCTCTTCCCGGCACGCCCGACCTCGCCGCCTTCGACGCGCGCCTCGCCGAGGCCGGCGTCAAGCTCGGCGATCCGATGCTGATCCGCGTCTTCAAGTCGGAGGCGCAGCTCGAAATCTGGATGCGCAAGGACGACCGCTACGTCCTGTTCGCTACCTATCCTGTCTGCAACTGGTCCGGCACCATCGGCCCGAAGCTCGCCGAGGGCGACAAGCAGACGCCCGAAGGCTTCTATACGGTTTCGCGACCGCAGCTGCACCGCGTCGGCCGCTGGCCGCGCTCGCTCAACCTCGGCTTCCCCAACGTGTTCGACAAGGCGCAGGCACGCACCGGCTCCTACATCCTCGTGCACGGCGGCTGCTCGTCGGTCGGCTGCTTCGCGATGACCAACGCCGTCATCGAGGAAATCTACAAGCTGACGCAGGCGGCGATCATCCGCGGCCAGTCGCACGTTCCGGTGCAGGTGTTCCCGTTCCGCATGACGGAAGAGAACCTCGCCAAGCATGCCAAGAGCGAGTGGCAGGGTTTCTGGCGCAATATCAAGGAGGGCTACGACGCCTTCGAGGAAACACGCGTGCCGCCCAACGTGCGCGTTTGCGACAACCGCTACGAGTTCGACCGCATGGCCCCCGGGGAGGGGGCCGGCAGCCTCCCTTTAGCCCCGTGCGGCGAGACGATCGCCGCAGTGGAGGCCTTGGACGAGTTCTACTCTCTTGCACGCAGCGACCCGCTGTTGCGGCAAATCAGCCACTCGACGCGCGAACAGATCTGGCGGCAGGCGTCGAGCAACGTGCCACCCCACCTCGCGCAAGCCTTCGGCATCTATCGCGAAGCGATGACGACCCTCGCCCGGTCAGTCGCAGAAAACGCGAAGCTGCCGCCCGCTCAACGTCGTCGCCCCAGGGCGCTGGCCCAAGCAGTGGCGACATCATTTCAGTTCAAATGCAGCCCGACTCTCGCTAGCTGCCGCCGCCACATCGCCCTGCACAAGGCCCGCGTCCACAACGCCGCGGTCGCGACTGCGAAAGCCGCCAACCGCCGCATCCGCTCG
>CALFEM010000425.1 GCA_937950105.1 uncultured Alphaproteobacteria bacterium
GAGATGCCTAAGTGACTGGAGTTCAGACGTGTGCTCTTCCGATCTACTACTTCGCGAAGGGCGATCTACGCTGCGCTTCCGACGACCCCACCAATATCGAGAAGACCGAGCGAGTCATGACCATCATGCTCGCTGACGAATATTGAACGGAGATCGACGATGGAGATGAAGCTCAATCCCGAACCCGACGCCTTCCTCTATGGAAACGCAAAGGACGGCGACGCCTACTACAACGTCAACGTGATGCCGCCTCAGCATGAGTGGCGCGGCCAGTTCAAACTTGAAGGCTACACTCCGCATGCAACCGACTGGATCATCTATGTCGATGGTGACGAGGTTGCTCGCACACGCTCTCGTGAAGAGATAGCGACAGCGCTTCGCCGTGCCGTGATCGAACTCGCGCATGGTTGATTGCGTTCGTGCCCCTGCTCAATAAATGCAGGGGCATTTCTCATCACTCATTTGCTAGCCGTATGTGAGCCGCCACGGGCGGCGGTCAAGGGCGCGCCGACAATCATGCCGCTGGGAGCATGAACGGGCGCGGCCGAAGGCAAACCCTTGACCGACGCACTCGAGTGGCGGCTAGTCTCGACTAGCAAATGAGGCTGTTGCAGACCCGCGCTTTTCGGCGCGGCGCATTTGACAACTCGCTACCCGGCGGTACGCTGAGGACAGTCGATAAAGTAGCTCATCCGGAGGCAGCCATGCCAAACGACGGACGGGCGATCGACATTTCGAAGGTGAAGGAAGCCGCACCGATCGAGCGCGTGCTCGCGCACTACGGCATCACTCTCAAGAAATCCGGACGTCAGCTCACAGGCTGCTGCCCCATTCACAAGGGCAGCAACAAGCGTGCGTTCGTCGTCGATCCCCACAAAGGCGTCTGGCGGTGCTTTGCCGATTGCGATCGCGGCGGCACCGTCATCGATCTCGTCGTCGAGATAGAAAATGTCTCGGCGCGCGAGGCCGCGATCATGATCGCTGATTGGCTCGGGATAGATGCCGGGCAAGCTCAAGAAAGGAGACAAGCAATGAGTGGCAACATGCCCTCGCACAAGGTGTTCGCCGTCGACGGCGAAGGTGACGAGGCGTTCTGGACGCGCGTCGGATCGGCGTGGCCGAACAAGGATGGCAAGGGTTACAACATCGTCCTGCAAGCCTTGCCGGTCAACGGTCGCCTCGTGCTGCGCGAGCCGAACGACGAGGAGGCCGAGGTCAAGTCGTCGAAGACCAGCAGAAAGAAATGAAAACGAGGGAGGCCGCAGTGATGTGCCTCCCTCTCTTTGCGTGGCGACAGCTCCCGTCTGCAATCCGACGCTCGCATTGGGCGAACGCCGGACAGCACACAGGAGATTGGATCATGACCAGAGCATCCGCTGCACGAGTGCGTGTGCCCCGAGAGGCTGCCCTTTCCGTCAACAAACCGCTGGTTCGTTCGGAGCCGATGGACAGCGACACGTCGGTCTTCGCACTGACCGCGTGGAGCATCAAAACCGACGGCACGACGTTCCAGATCGCCCGCACGTGGCACGGCAAGCCGAAGTGGTCGAAGCCGTACCAGAGCCTACGCGCTGCGACGCAGGCCATCGCCCGCAAGCACGCTGAAGAGCTGACCGAACGTCTCGCCCGCCGGCAGCGGCGTTGAGCACACCTGACCCCGTGAGCAATTCGCGGGGTCTTTCCTGGTGGTGTATACTGTCACCATGGGCGAGCGCATGATGCTCTTGCACCGCCAATCATGAACAAGCCAATCATAAAATTCTCGGACGATCCGGCACCACGCAACACGTCGGTGGTGATGACGTGCGATCATTGCGCTGTCCCCTTCCATCCGCGCAAGGGCGCACACTTGCCGAGCACAAAGTACTGCTCGCCGGAATGTGCCCGTCGGGCAGTGAACGGTAACCGCCGGCGTGGTTGAGCCATTCCCCTGCTATCCCCGCGGCGAATACGGCCGTTGACGGAGAATATGGTATCCTTGGGCTTATATGGCCGGAGGAGGACGGCAACGGAAATATCGCGTCGCATCGCTGTTCGCCGGCTGTGGCGGTATGGATGTGGGCTTTCATGGCGGCTTCGCATCGCTCGGCAAACGCTACAACCGCAACGCATTCGATATCGTGTTCGCAAACGACATCGAGCCGAACGCGACGCTGACCTACGCGCGCAATATTTCTCCGAGCATCGTCACCGGCGACATCCTCGACCTGCTGAAGAGTGACGCGCTGCCTGAGAAGGCGGACATCGTGCTCGGCGGCTTTCCCTGCCAGGACTTCTCGCATGCCGGCAAGCGGCTCGGCTTCGATGCCGATCGCGGCAATCTCTACAAGGCGATGGGCAACACCATCGAACGACTGCGGCCAAGCCTTTTCCTTGCTGAGAACGTGAAGGGATTGCTGACGCTAGACGGCGGCACCGCGATCGAGACGATCACCAAGGACTTCGCCAAGCTCGGTTACGAGGTGCGTTATCGGCTCTACAACACCGCCGGCTTCGGCGTGCCTCAGCGTCGCGAGCGCGTCGTCATCATCGGCACGAGGAAAGGCATCCTGCCGCCGTTCGATATGCCGGAGCCGCAGCTTGACGAGAGCAGTTGGGTGAGCTTGCGGATGGCCATCGGCGATCTCGCTGACGTTGGTGAGGGCGCTGCTCCCAATCACTTCTGGTCGCGGGCGCGCCGCAACACCGGCCAAGGCAACTCCGTCGTCGATCCCGATCGGCCAGGTCCGACCATGCGCGCCGAGCATCACGGCAACATCGAGTATCACTGGTCGGCCGGACGGCGCCTCTCGGCACGCGAGGCTGCGCGCATCCAATCCTTTCCCGACGACTTCGTCTTCTATCCGTCGACGTCGTCCGCCTACAAGCAGATCGGCAATGCCGTGCCGCCGGTCTTCGCATGGCACATCGCACGCCACATTCAGAGGTTCCTCGACCGCCATCTCGATGTCGTATGATCTACTCCGACAAGGCCGAGGCGCATCAGCCAGAGTTCGAGACCTTGCTGGCTCGTTCCGAGCAGTCACTTCGAGCGTCGCTTCAATCCGCACCAGAGCCGCTTGCCTCTGACGTGTTCGAGCGCGCCGTCTGCGACCACATGAAAGCAGCGGCGAGCGGCACTGGCTTCGAGCACTCGATCCAGCAGACTAGCGACAATGCCTTCCCCGATATCGTTGCCCGGCGCTATTTCGGCGTCGAGGTCAAGATGACCAAGAAGGACGACTGGCGCTCGACCGGCAACAGTGTCCGCGAACACTCCCGTCTCGACGGGATCGAGCGCATCTACATGCTGTTCGGTAAATTCGGTGGCGGCTTCGACGTGCGCACCCGCCTCTACCAGGAGTGCCTGAGCGAGGTGGCCGTGACCCACTCGCCGCGCTACCTGATCGACATGACGCTGCCCGACGGCAAGTCCATCTTCGACAAGATGGGCGTCGACTACGATGTGCTGCGCCACGATCCGCAGATCATCCCGCGCATCAAGAGCTACTACCGCGCACAGCTTAAGGAGGGACAGGAGCTGTGGTGGCTGCAGGATGATCGAGCCGTCTCCCCTATCATCCGCCCTTTCAATACTCTGACGGATTCCGAGCAGCGCGCGCTCAAGATCGACAGTCTCATCCTCTTCCCTGAAATCCTCGGCACCTCACGCACCAAGTACGAGCGCGTTGCCGCCTACTGGATCGCCGAGCATGGCGTCGTTTCGTCGAGCTTGCGCGACGCATTCACCGCCGGTGGACGCAAGGAGATCTCCGGGCTCGGCGTCGCCCGACAAGTCGATACCCTGTTGCTCGATGTCGCGAGCGAGTTGATCGCGCGTCTCATGACGCTCGACGAGACAATGCTGACGCACTACTGGCGCGTCTCCGGGGTGGCCCAGGATCGCGTGTCGCAATGGCTGGAACTCGCCGAGACGCACGCGACCACCGCCGACACGCTCTCGCCCCGCGACGTGCTCACCGCCGGCCTCGAAGGCGGCCGACGATTCGGGTAGCAGCCGGGTGCAGCACGCACGTTACATCGCCGAGCTAAACGCACATGGAATGTGCTGGTGCTTTGGTGGGGGGACAATTCTCGGACATGCTTGCGCTTCACTGAAGCAAACACTCATCCCTATTGGACTGCCGACAGTAGCTTCGCCCAAAGAAGCTCTCCTGCGGCTTCAAATGTCAATCGCGCATGACTTCCATGAGCGCCAGCCAACATGGGCTTCAAGTACATCCCGTGGCCGTCTGCTTCAACCATTAGGCATTCGCTGAAGCTGCCATCCCCTCGGGATGAATTGGAATACGTGATGCCTCGACCGAACACGCCACCGTTTTCAACCCGGCACTGGGAAAGCATAGCCCCATCCCGATAAATTGTAGCGATGAACGATTGTGGCTCTGTTCTTGATTGATGTAGCGTCTCAGGCTCCGACGGCTTCGGCAATGGCGTGAGCCGGCGTCAGGCGGGCGCCGACGCGCTCGATCATCCTGCGCCACCCGAGATAGGTGGCGAGATATTTCGACGCGACGCCCTTGAACGGCGCCATCCAGTTCTTCAGGCGCGCGGCATAGGCATTCACGTTCTGGATGTGGAAGCCCTCGTAGACGCGTTCGCCGTGTCTTGCGACGACGGCGACGTGCAGCATGCCGCGCTCGGCGGCGAAGCTGGCGTAGCTCGGCCGGCCGTCGGTGACGAGCACGCTGTCGCGGCTGACGATCGGGTCGAGGACCGCTTCGAACGTCGCTCCCTGAAAGTCGGGCAGCACGTGGTCGCTGGTCGTCTTGTGGCGGTCGCGGACGATGAGCACTATGTCGTAGTCGTCGGGCGAGGTGCCGGTCTTTTTCGGCTTGCCGCCGCGCTTTCTGGGCGCCCGCCCCACCAGCCGCTTCGAGCCCTTCGACGATTTCAGGATCAGCGTCTCGTCGGCCTCGACGATGCCGGTGAGCACCGACGGCCGCTTGTCCTTGCTCGCCTGCAGGAAGCGGTGGCGCCAGCGGAACGACGTGTCGAGGCTGACGTCGGCGCGCTCGGCCGCCTTCCTGAGGCTCACGCGATCGACCAGTGCGCGGGCGTATTCGAGCCAGGCGTCGCGGCGATGGAGTTGGGCGAGCGGCGTGCCGGTCAGCGCATTGAATGTGCGTTCGC
>CALFEM010000426.1 GCA_937950105.1 uncultured Alphaproteobacteria bacterium
CGAGATGCCTAAGTGACTGGAGTTCAGACGTGTGCTCTTCCGATCTCCGTGCGCGTCGATGCCGCTGCTGCTGACGGCGTGCGGTGCGTCCGTCGGCAGCGGCGGCATCGACGCGCACGGCGCGACCATCACGCGCAGCGTCTTGCTCGCGGACGCACGTCTCGCCGGTCCGCTCTCGATCGCCGGAGCGCGTATCGGGGCCGGTCTCGCCGCGCGCGGGATCGAGGTCCATGGCGGCGCCATTTCGATCGACGCGCGGCTGGCACGAATCGGTGGCGGGGTCGATCTCGGCAGCGCCAAGCTGGTCGGCACCTTCGAGGCCGCAGCGGTCGAGATCGCCGGCTCGCTCGATCTGCAGCATGCACGTCTCTATGGGGCGGCGTGCGCGCTCGACGCGGCATCGGCGCGCATCGGTGGCGACGTGCTGTTGCAGCGGGCAGTGGTGCAGGGCCGCGCGGGCCTCGCGGGCGCCGACGTGACCGGCCGAGTGTCGCTGACGGCGGCGACCATCCGCTGTGACGACGGCGAAGCGTTCGACATGACGGCCGCGCGCGTCGGTGCAGCGCTGGCGATCGACGGCGGGGCAACGATTGCCGGCCGCGTTGCCCTCGACCGCCTGCACGGCGAGGACACGGAACTCTTGCTCACCGGCAGCCGGCTGTCGTCCCTGGCATCGGCGCGGGGCGCGGCGCAGACGCGGGCTGCCACATCCGATGCCGTCGCGCTCAGTCTCGCCGGAGCCCGTCTCGCGCGCATCGTCATGCCGGATCGCGCCGAGGACCGTCCGCGCGGCATCATTGATCTTTCACGTTCCCACGCCGGTGAGTATGTCGACTTCGCCGCCGCCTGGCCGCCGCCTGTGTCCACAGCCGATGCGACGGGGCGATCGGCATCGGCGGAGCATCTGGTTCTCGACGGGTTCACGTGCGGTCGCCTCGCCAATCCCGGTGGAGAAGCCGGCGCGCCGGCGTCCGCAGGTGCGGCACGCGTTTGCGGTGCCGAGCGTGTCGCCTGGCTCGAAGCACAGGCACCGGCTGCCGTCGCGCAACGCTTCCATCCGCAACCGTGGGCTCACATGGCCGAGCGGCTGGCGGCGCAGGGGTGCACGGCCGGCGCGCGAGCTGTGACCCTCGCTGCGCACCGCCGCCGCCGCATTTGCGCAACGGCGGGTACGGCCGAACGCTGGCTCGGGCGTGCCGACGATCTGCTCACGCGTCATGGTCAGTCGCCGTGGCGGCCATTCGTTGCGCTGGTGGTGGTCGCTGTGATGTTCGCGGGGCTGTTCGGCTGGGCCGAGAGCCACTGCACGACCGGCGCGCCGTGCAGCGGAGGCGCGGCATTCGTCACCACTGCCGCGAGCCTGGACGATGAACTCGCATTCCACCCGCTCGGCTATTCGGTCGATGCCCTGCTCCCGTTCGTCGACCTCGGCTATACCCGTGCGTGGACTGAGAACCCGGCGTGGCATCCGCCTGCGCTTGCATCCGGCTCCAGCTCGGCCCCTGCCGTGCGCGGCGGGCAACTGCTGCGGCTTGCGCGCGTGCTGGAGACGTTGATCGGCCTCGCGCTCCTGCTGCTGCTCGTTTCCGGCGTGTGGCGCTCCCGCCGCTAGGCCGTACTTTCAGTTCGCATTGTCGCGAGACGCCGAGCATGGCGGCCCGATCCGCTTAGGCTCGAAACGCCCATATGGCTTCACAACGGCGCCGCATCACGGCATTGGGGAAAGAGCCGATCCGGCGCGGCCTTGGCCACAGTCGCGCCAAGGTTGCTGCCGAGCTTGCACTTGTGTTCCGATCGGCACGAAGGGCATCGCGGCAGAATGGGGGCGGACTTGGGGGGCAGGTCAGGGGCGAGGCGCGCGGTCGCCATCGCCGTCGGTACCGGTATCGGTGCCGCGACGCTCATTTGTGCGGGGTTCGCGACGGACGCGGCGGCGCAACCGCGCGAGCGTCAGCGGGCGGAAAAGCCAGCGGCCGGCGAACCGCGCGGCGAGCGTCTCGCGTTGCCATTCTCGTGCCGCGTCGAGGCCGGGCGCATTCGTCTCACGCCGTCGCGGGATCGCTTCTACGCCATCACAGGTCAGCGTCAGTCGCAATCCGCCACCGCCTGCAGCGATGCCGATCAACCGGTCTGCCGCACGCTTGTCGCGCATCGCTTCACGTTCTCGTGCGGCGGCAAGAAGGTCGCATGGTCGGACGTGGCGGCGACGATCGGCGGACGGCGCACGTCGCAGGTGTGGCTGCAGGATCGGCGCATCAACATCCTCATTCGTGAAGGCGAGCTGCGCCCGCCGCAGCAGGCCTCGTGCGGCGAAACTGCCCCCGGTGCCGCTCCAGAGCCTCCGTCGGCGGAAAAGCCCGCGCTGGTGCCGATCGCGTTCCGGTCGTGCGACACGGACGCCGCTCCGCCTGCGCGCATCCTGCGCACGCACTTCGCCCTGGCGGAAGGTTTTGCTCCGCTCGCCCTGTTCGGGGCGCGCATCGTCGACATCGCTGGAGCGCAGATCAACGTCGAGCGGTCCGGGCCGGGCGCCGTTTCGGTGCAGGCCGGGCTGCCGGCGGAGATTGCGCCGCGTGCGCCCTCGGCAGCCGGGACGTTGCCGGTGCCGCCGCAGCCAGCCGCTATGGCGGGCAGCGGCGAGCGCACCGCTGCGACGACCGACGACACCACCGCTGCGAACGCTCCACCGCGCCGGCGCATGTCGCGGCTGCTGGAACGCATGATCCTGTCGGAACCCTTGCCTGACATCGTACCCGAGCAGCGGCTCGACATCGCCACCGCGCCACCGGCCCTGGCGTGGACCGCGAGTGTGCATCGTGTCGGCGAAACCGGTTCGCTGCCGGAGCCGGCTGTCGCCGCAACCGCAGCTTCCTCACGCGGGCTCGGAGACGGCTTCGGGCTCTGGCTGATGCTGACGATCGCGATTGCCAGCGGTGGATGGCTGGCGTGGTCGCAACATGCCGTCGCGCTCGGGCGTCTGCAACGCGGCCTCGAGAGCACGTCGCTGCTGAAGCCGCTC
Source organism: uncultured Alphaproteobacteria bacterium (assembly GCA_937950105.1). Taxonomy (GTDB): domain Bacteria; phylum Pseudomonadota; class Alphaproteobacteria; order Rhizobiales; family Hyphomicrobiaceae; genus JAEUMD01. The sequence continues at coordinate 3,020 of CALFEM010000426.1, forward strand.
GCCGGGGCGGTTGCGCGGCTGCGCACGAGCGCTTCGAGCATCGCCCGCAGCGGATCGCCCACTTACGCGACCGACGTGGTCGAAAGCCGATTGCGGCTGGTCGCCACCTCGGTCGAGCGGGTGGGTGCCAACTCCGCGCTGCGCGACGTGCTCGATGACGAATTGCGCCGGGTGCGTGGGCGCCTCGCCGCCGCCAGCGAGCCGGAGGCCACCGCAGAGGGGGGCCGGCGCATCGGCGCTGCCGCGTATCGTGTGCTGCTGCGCGATCTCGACCGCATCGAGCGCATCGCCGAAAGCGCTGCCATTGAGGGCAACGGTGGCGGCAGCGGTGCGGCCGACGAGCGCCATGGGTTGGCCGCCGGCCGCATGCCAGCCAGTCCGCGCGAAGCCTATGCCATTCTCGGGGTCAATGGCAGCGTCAGCGATGCGACCCTCAAGAAGGTCGCCGACGGTCTGCGCATGAGTTGGCATCCGGACCTCGCGCACGACCATCACGACCGGGCGAACCGCGAGGAGCGGACCAAGCAGATCAATGTCGCCGTCGAGTTGATCGTGGCCGAGCGCCGGGCGTCGGCACCGGCCTGACCGGCGGCGCGGCGGCACCCGGTCCCGATCCCGAACTTCTTAGCTTTGGACTATCCTGCGCTGCAGGCGCTGGCGCGGCAGACTGCAGGCCGCCTCCCCGCGTTGGCGACGTGCTTCCGGCGACCAGAGCCTGATCGACCGAGATGAAAGCGCCCGCGC
>CALFEM010000427.1 GCA_937950105.1 uncultured Alphaproteobacteria bacterium
CCGGCGGGCGCCGTCTGCGTTTCGCGCGCGACACCGATCCCGAGACCATTCAGCGCCTGGTCGCTGCGCTCGACGGTGGTGCGCGATGATCGTGGCTCCAACCGGCGTGAAGGTCTACATCGCCTGCGGTGCGACCGACATGCGCAAAGGAATCGACGGCCTGGCAACGCTCGTCCAGGAGGTCCTGCTGCACGACCCGTTCGCGGGCCACCTGTTTGCACGACGACAACTACGATGAGCGCCAGACGACAACTAGGATGACTGGTTGGGAGGGCAGCTGATTCGATCTCCCCCGTTTGCGGGGGAAGGCGATGTCGGGTTGCCATATCTCGGACCGGCAGGTCTGGCGCTACATGAACGAACGCAAGGCAGGCGCGACGCAGGCAGTCGCCGCCGCAAAGGCCGACATCAGCGAGAGCACGGGGCGCCGCATCGAGCGCGGCCGTCTGCTGTCGAGCCAACGTCCCATCCGGCAGTATCGGACGCGGGTCGATCCGTTCCAGGAGGTCTGGCGCGGCGACGTCGTGCCGATACTTGAACGCGCGCCGGGGATGCGGGCGACGACGCTGCTCGCCGAGCTGCAGCGGCTGCATCCGGGCCGGTTTCCCGATCGCCTGCTGCGTACCTTGCAGCGTCACATCGCACATTGGCGTGCGACGGAAGGCCCCGAACGAGAGTTGATCTTCCGCCAGCTGCATCCGCCGGGACGGCAGGCGCTGTCGGACTTCACGCACGCCGACACCTTCGCCGTGACGCTTGCCGGCCGGCCGTTCAAGCACATGCTGTATCACTTCTGGCTCGCGTTCTCGGGCTGGCAGCACGTCCGCGTCGTGCAGGGCGGCGAGAGCTTCACGGCGCTGACCGAAGGCTTGCAAGACGCGCTCTGGCAACTCGGCGGGGTTCCGCGCGAGCATCGGACCGATCGGTTGTCGGCCGCCTATCGCAATCTCGATCCGGCCTCTGAGCCTGACGACGACGCGGCCAAGGGCTATGCCGTTTTCTGCAAGCACTACGGCATTGACCCGACCCGCAACAACAACGGCGTCGCCCACGAGAACGGCAGTGTCGAGGCCGCGCACGGCCACCTCAAGACGTCGATCAAGGAAGCGCTCGAGCTGCGCGGCTCCAGCGAGTTCGCCGATATCGCCACCTATCAGGCGTTCGTCGCCGAGCTGGTCGCGCGGCGTAACGCGCGTCGCGCCGATGCCGTCGCCGTCGAGATTGCAGCGCTCGCTCCACTACCGCGTCATCGCACGACCGACTTCTCGGTCGCGACCGTCACTGTCATGCGCTCCGGCACGATCACCGTGCGCGGTGTGCTCTACACTGTGCCCTCGCGGCTCGTCGGCACGCGCCTGAAGCTGCACATCACCGACAGCCGTATCGTCGGCTATCTCGGCACCACTCCCGTGCTCGACATCGAGCGCAGCTGGCGACGCGACGGCGACAAGGCCGTCCGCCGTGTCGACTATCGCCATCTGATCGGCAGCCTCGTGAAGAAGCCTCAGGCGTTCCGCAACTCGGTGTTCAAGGAAGACCTCTTTCCACGCGCCGTGTTCCGGCAGGCGTGGGACGTCCTCGAAGACAAGCTCGACCCGCGCAAAGCCTGCCGTGTCTACGTCGGTCTGCTGCATCTCGCCGCCATGCACGCCGCCGAGGACGCCCTCAGCCGACACCTCGAACACGTCCTCGATAGCGGCCAGATTCCCGACCTGGAGATCGCGCGTGCAGCCGTCGCGCCGGTGCCGAATGCCGCCCCTGCGCTCAACGTGCCGCCGCCCGACCTCAAAGCCTACGACAGCCTCCTCGCTAACGAGCCGCACGCCGCAAGCACCTGGGAGATCAACTGATGACCGACGCCGCCAAGCTGCCGATAATGCTGACCGAACTCAGGATGCCGACGATCGGTCGGCTCTGGCAGGACATCGGCGCCACAGCCGATCGCGAAGGATGGGGAGCGGCTCGATTCCTCGCCGCGCTGTGCGAGCACGAGATCGCAGAACGCTCACAACGCCGCATCGGCCGCCATCTCGCCGAGTCCGGCTTGCAGCCCGGCAAGACACTGGCCACCTTCGACTTCGCCGCCGCGCCATCGGTCCGCAAACCTCACATCGAAGCGCTAGCGACCGGCGCAACATGGATCGAGGCAGGTTCCAATATCCTCATCTTCGGGCCGAGCGGGACCGGCAAGACCCATGTCGCGGCCGCCATCGGCGCAGGCCTCATCGACAACGGCTACCGCGTGCTGTTCACCCGCACTACCGATCTCGTCCAGAAACTGCAGGCTGCACGCCGCGATCTGATCCTGCCGGCCACCCTTGCCAAGCTCGACAAGTTCGACTGCCTGATCCTCGACGACCTCGGCTACGTCCGCAAAGACCAGGCCGAGACTACCGTCCTGTTCGAGCTGATCGCCGAACGCTACGAGCGAAAAAGCCTCGTCATCACCTGCAACCAGCCGTTCAGCGAATGGGACAAGGTCTTCCCCGATCCAGCCGTCACCGTCGCCGCGATCGATCGGCTCGTCCATCACTCGACGATCATCGAAATCAACACCGACAGCTATCGACGCCGTGCAGCCGCAGAAAACGCCGCCGCACGGAAAGCCTCACCCGACGGCAGCGTCACCCCACGCACACGTGCCAAAGCCGCTACCTGATTACGAAAACTACCGCTCATCCTAATTGTCGCGGTCCAAGCATCCTAATTGTCGTTGCACACCTGTTCGCCTTTCGCGGCGGCAAGGCCAACCTGATCAAGATCCTCTACTGGGACGGCACCGGGCTCTGGATGCCGACGTCGCGCGAGCCGAGGCGGCGCTGCCGGCGGTCGCGGCCGAGAAAGTGCTGCAAGAGCCCGCTGCCAAGGAGCGGCTCAGTCTGCCGGATCATCTCGAGCGCGAGGACGTGACGATCGACGTTGCTGCGCAGGCCTGCCCCTGCTGCGGCGGCGCCATCCATCAGATCGGCGAGACGGTCAGCGAGATGCTGGACTTCGTTCCGGCCCGCCTGCGCGTCATTCGCGTGCGTCGCCCGAAGTATGGATGCCGCGCGTGCGGCAAGCTTCATCAGGCCCCGGCGCCGGAACGGCCGATCGCGAAGGGATTGGCCAGCGCGGGCCTCTTGGCGCACGTCATCGTCAGCAAATACTGCGACCACGTTCCGCTCTACAGGCAATCGCAGATCTTCGCCCGCCAGGGCGTCACGCTCAATCGCTCGACGCTCGCCAACTGGGTCGGCGGCGCGGCGTGGTGGCTCGAGGCGTTGCACGCGCGATTGGCCGAGCAGGTGTTCTCTTCGGCCAAGGTCTTCGCCGACGACACGACGGTGCCGGTGCTCGATCCCGGTCGCGGCCGAACGCGAACCGGGCGGCTGTGGGTCTATGCGAGGGATGACCGGCCATGGGGTGGCACGGATCCACCAGCCGCGGTCTACTACTACAGCCCCGACCGC
>CALFEM010000428.1 GCA_937950105.1 uncultured Alphaproteobacteria bacterium
CCGCGGCGGCCGGTGCGCTCGGCGGCGACCAGCGTCGTGCCGGAGCCGCCGAAGGCGTCGAGGACCAGTCCCTTGCGCTTCGAGCAGTCGAGGATCGCATCGGCAACGAGCGCAACCGGCTTGACGGTCGGGTGCATGACGAGGTCCTCGTCGCGCGTGGCGCCAAACGCGTTGGCGCCGGCGTACTGCCAGACGTTGGTCCGGTAGCGGCCATGCTTGCCGAGCTCGACGTTGTTGATATGTGGCGCGCGGCCGGACTTGAAGACGAACACCAGTTCGTGCTGCGAGCGATACAGTGAGCCCATGCCGCCGTTCGACTTGGCCCAGACGCAGAGGTTCTTCAGCTCCGAGTAGGTGCCGCGGGCGGCGGCGAGCACCTCGCCCTGGTGCCGCCAGTCCATGCAGACGAAGTGGATCGCGCCGTCGATCGCGTGGCCGGCGAGGTTGGCGAAGACGCGCGCGAGGAAGCGCGTGAACTCGTCCTCGCTCATCTCGCCGGACGCGAAGGCGAACTCGCGGTGCTTGGCGGCGCCGAGGCCCGAGACGTGACCGTCGATCTTCACGTTGTACGGCGGGTCGGTGAAAACCATCTGCGCCCGCTCACCGGCCAGCAGTTGGGAATAGGTCTCGGGCGCGAGGGCATCACCGCAGATCAGGCGGTGGCGGCCGATCTGCCAGATGTCGCCCGGGCGAGTGACCGTGATGCCCGTCTCTACCTCGGGCACGGCGTCGGCCGGATCGGCCTTCGCCTCGGGAGCCTCACCGGCGCCGAGCAGCAGGTCGACCTCGCCCATCTCAAAGCCCGTCAACGTCACATCGAAGTCGACATCGATCGTGGTGAGGTGCTGCAGCTCGATGGCCAGGATCTCGCGGTCCCATCCGGCCTTCTCGGCGAGGCGATTGTCGGCGAGGATGTAGGCGCGCTTCTGTGCTTCCGAGAGATGCTCGATCCGCACGCACGGCACGGTGTCGAAACCGAGCTTGTTCGCCGCTGCAACGCGGCCATGACCGGCGATGATCTCGGCGTTGCCATCGATCAGGACGGGGTTGTTGAAGCCGAACTCGCTGATACTGGCGGCGATCTGCGCAATCTGCTTCGGGCTGTGGGTGCGGGCGTTGCGGGCATAGGGCCGCAGGGCCGATAGGGGGAGTTGCTTGATAACGAGCGGGGGCTTGGACATCGGTTGAACCTCCTTGAAACAGAGTCCAACCGGCGACCTGGGAGTGGTCCCCCGACGTTCCTTTCACTCGAAGGATAAATAGATTTTGTGAAACTTAGTCCGTCTCCTTCTTGCCCGATGCAGAAGAAGGCGGTGGCGCCGCAGCGCTATCGGCATCGTCATCTTTCAATTCGGCTCTCACCTCGCTGATCATGTTTTGCAGCCGACGATCGTCGCGATCGGCAAGAGTAGGGAGCCACCGCCGGACCTTCTCCAATGCCATAGCGCTGGCAGTGGGCAACCGGTCGGGATCGTCGTAGCGGCTCTGTTTGCGTCCGAATGTCCGCAGCTGGCTTCTTTCGGCCCTGGC